>JAICXZ010000030.1 GCA_025934475.1 Mucilaginibacter sp.
AAACAAGTTCGATTCCAAAAATATCTGACCGTCGGTGATCGAAATTACGTTGGTTGGGAGGTATGCAGATACGTCACCAGCTTGTGTTTCAATGATAGGCAATGCAGTTAACGAACCACCACCTTTTACGATACCTTTGATAGATTCAGGAAGATCGTTCATTGATTTAGCGATCTCGTCATTCTGGCTGATCTTAGCGGCACGCTCTAACAAACGGCTGTGCAGGTAGAATACGTCACCAGGATAAGCCTCGCGGCCCGGTGGACGACGTAATAATAACGACACCTCGCGGTATGCAACAGCCTGTTTTGACAAGTCATCATAGATGATCAAAGCAGGGCGTCCGGTATCCCGGAAGTATTCACCGATCGCAGCGCCGGCAAATGGTGCGAAGAACTGCATTGGAGCAGGGTCGGCAGCGCTGGCAGTTACTACGATGGTGTAAGGCATTGCACCGTTTTCTTCCAGTACGCGAACGATGTTCGCTACGGTAGAAGATTTCTGGCCGCAAGCCACATAGATACATATTACCGGTTGACCGGCAGCATAAAATTCTTTCTGATTGATAATGGTATCGATACAAACCGCGGTTTTACCAGTCTGACGGTCGCCGATCACTAGCTCACGCTGACCACGGCCGATCGGGATCATCGCGTCGATAGCTTTGATACCGGTTTGCAGCGGTTCATTCACGGGCTGACGATAGATAACACCAGGCGCTTTACGCTCCAAAGGCATCTCGTAAGTTTTTCCTGTGATGTTGCCTTTGCCGTCGATAGGCTGACCAAGTGTGTTTACCACACGACCCAGCATGCCTTCGCCTACGTTGATCGAAGCGATCTTTTTGGTACGTTTGATGGTATCACCTTCTTTAACCTCGTCTGAAGGACCCAGCAATACTACACCCACGTTATCTTCTTCAAGGTTCAGTACGATACCCTGTAAACCGTTTTCAAATTCAACCAGCTCACCTGATTGCACCTTAGTTAATCCGTAAGCGCGGGCAATACCGTCGCCCACCTGAAGTACAGTTCCTACTTCTTCTAATTCAGATTCTGACTTGAAGCCGGATAGTTGCTGGCGCAATATGGCCGATACTTCGTCTGGTCTTACCTCTACCATTTTTTCTTATTTAGAGTTTTGTTTTTACTTATCGATTTACCCCGCGGGCAAAATCTGTTTTTAATTTACTCAAGCTGCTCGATATGCTGGTATCAACCTGCCTGTCGCCAACGGTCAATATAAAACCGCCAATCAGCTTAGGGTCAACCTTGGTATGCAATTCGATCTTACCACCTGTAGCAGCTTCCAATTCGGCTATGATCTTCTTTTTATTCTCTTCTGAAAGCGCTGTTGCCGACACCACTGAAGCCCTGATAATGTGTTTGATCACATTATACTGGTTGATGAACTCTTTCGCGGTACCGTACAATACTTCGGAACGGCTCTTATTGATCATGATCTTGAAGAACGAGTCGGTAACCTTGTGTACCTGTTTGCCAAAAATGGCTTCAAGAATTTTGATCTTTTTGTTGTGCGCAATAATCGGGTTCGCCAAAACAGCCTGGAGCTCATGGCTATCACGCAAGGTGCGTGTAAAAAGCTCCATATCCTTCCTGATCTCCTCCAGGGCTTTTTCTTCCTGGGCAAGATCGATCAGCGATTTGGCGTACCGGGTTGCAACTGTTAATTCAGACATTCTCTTTAGATTTGAGATTTGAGATTTGAGATTTGAGATTTGAGATTTATCACCCCAAGTCTCATCACCCAGCATCTATTTATCAGCGAGACTTGCGATATGAAATTTGAGTTTTTGTCTCACATCTCATATCTCACATCTCATATCTATTTTAGTTTCACTTCTCGCAGCAAATCGGCAACCAAAGCATCCTGCTTTTTCTGGTCCTCGAACTGCTTGCGCAATATTTTCTCGGCGATCTCTAACGAAAGCGATGCAACCTGGTTTTTCACGTCAGCCATAGCGATAGCTTTCTGGTTGTCGATCTCGAGGCGGGCTCTTTCAAGCATGCGGGCGCCTTCAACCTGTGCAGCATCTTTTGCTTCGTTTACGATCATATCCTTCATTTGCTTAGCTTCTTTCAGGATCTGGTCGCGCTCGATACGTGCTTGCTTCAGCAACTCATCGTTTTCGCTGGTTAAGCGTGCCATTTCTTCTTTGGCAGCTTCGGCCATTGAAAGAGCACTTTCAATTGATTTCTCACGTTCGCTGATAGCGTTCAGAATTGGCTTCCATGCAAATTTACCAAGGATAACCAATACGATGAGGAAACATACCGTAGCCCAAAAAACGAGGCCTATTGCGGGGGTTACTAATTCCATAACTTATGTAAAATATCTTCTAAATAGTTCGTTTTAACAAAAAGAGTCCCGGGGCCAACCGCTCCGGGATTATCTTCTTTTTCTTAGTTGTTACCCAACAGGGCAACTACCACCGCAAACAGTGCAACACCTTCAACAAGTGCCGCTGCGATGATCATGTTCAGCTGGATCTTACCAACAGCTTCAGGTTGGCGGGCAATACCTTCAACGGCTTTACCACCGATCTGACCGATGCCGATACCAGCACCGATAGCAGCTAAACCAGCGCCAATCGGGCCAACACTACCGTGCATTGCAGATGTTGCCTGGGCTAAAGTTCCAATCATTCCAGTCATTGTTTGTTAAATTTAAACGTGTGTATATTATTAGATAATTAATTCAATATTAATGATGTTCCTGGATAGCCATACCGATGAACAGCGCTGATAACAGCGTAAAAATATATGCCTGCAGGAACGCTACCAACAACTCAATGCAATCCATAAACGTTACGAATATGACAGATACAGGCGATATAGCAAACGAACGAAATATAAAGATCAGGCATATTAAGCTCAAACCAACAATGTGGCCGGCTGTGATGTTTGCGAACAAACGAATCATCAACGCGATAGGCTTCGAGAACACTGATACAATTTCTACCGGGATCATAATCGGAAACAACCACCATGGGTTTGGCATAAAAATGTGTTTCCAGTAATGCTTGTTAGCGCTGAAGTTCACCACCAACAGGATGATAACAGCCAGAACGCCGGTTATAGCAATATTACCGGTAAGATTGTAACCACCCGGGAAGAATGGTACAATACCCAGTACGTTGTTCAACAGGATAAAGAAGAAAATAGTGAGCAGCAACGGCATATAGCGCGTATACTTCACACCAAGGTTTGGTAAGGCAATATCGTCACGAACGAAAAGCACAAGCGGTTCCATAAATGACTGAAGACCTTTAGGTGCTTTACCGGGACGTTTTCTGTATGATGCCGCAACACTCAGGAAAACGATCATAATAATCGCCAAACTGACCATCATGCTGATGGTATTGCGGGTGATAGAAAAATCGAGTGGCTTTATAGTCTCACTGATCTTGCCATCAGCTTCAACAACCTTGATATGATTTTCTTCGAGCTTGTAAGTGTAATAGTTGCCCTGGTAAGTAGCGCCATCTTTCAAATGCCCAGAAGAGAATACTTCCAAGCCTTTATCGGTATAAAGAATAACCGGAAGTGGCAGCAATTTTTCTTCAACAAGAGGTATAGCCATTGGCCAGAAGTGAGAGTCGCCGATGTGCTCCATGATCAGAGGCTGTGGGTCAAACTTCTTTTCTGAGCCCTGCGGAGCCTTTTCCTGGGCTACTGCCGATTTCGAAAACGTGGCTACAACTAAAAAAAACGCGCAAATGAAAAAAATTCTAAAAAGTTTTGAGTTCAAAATCGTGCCGTTTGTCATCTAAAATGGTGTTTTCTACCCTAATTTTTGGTGCCGCAAGTTACGCATCAGAACATAAATTTCAAAGACCATATTAAATAAATATATATAAAAGAAATCGGCCAGAAAAATGCCCTTATTTACCTTACTTTTCATCAAAAAAACCACCACGAAAACCATGCTGGCCAATATTTTTATCGTAGTGCTCGCCATGAACCCCTGGATGTAGTAGTCCTGCTTGCGTTGCTGCACTAACAATATGATAATCATGCCTGCCAGCGTGAGGCCGGTAATGAAGAAAAAAATAAGCCAAAAGTGAGGTGTGAGCCAGTCGCTGGTGCCGTTAAACTCAACAGCCAGCGGCGGGATAGCCAGGCATACAGCAAACACTGTAAAAAGGAATAATGAGCGGGAGATTTTCATTTGTTTTGTGAAAGCGCCGATCGCGATTTCGACAATCTGATCTGCGCATAGTTCATTAAGTATTAATCAATTTCGCCGCAAAGATACAATTACTAAGTATAAAGAGATAAATACTCCGATAAGAGAAAGCATGGCCGTTATCCATTTGGTTTGATGGTGTGCCGATTCGTCGATTTTATACCCCGCATAAGTAAATCCGCCGATGATGACAATCATCTGGAAGCCCATCGCCGTGAATTTAACATAGGAATTTACTCCCTTTACGTCGTTGTCATCCGGTTTATTTTCAGCCATGTACAAAGGTATTGATTTTTGTGTTTGCCGGGGCGAGTGGCGCATCGCGGTTGGCGTTTTTATTCCTAATGACATGGATATTGGCACGTAATTAGCTGTGATATTTATCGTGTTGATAAACTAAATTAATCCTGAACCGAGTTATTTAGTAAATTAGCGAGGCTTTTTATAAACTTTAGGTCTGCATTGAAGCGTATCACAAAAACATTTTTTCCGGGACAAATTTACTTCATCATTTTGGCGCTACTGGTGGCCGGATGCTCGCTCGAAAAGAAAAGCGGCTTCAACCGGGCCATGCAGAACCTCACCGCTCATTATAATATCATATTTGATGCCAATGAGTTGCTGCGCCAGAAACAGGAAAGTTATGCTGTTTCGTTTGTGGATGCCTACAATGAAATCCTAAGCGTTTACCAGGATACCACGGCTCAGAGCTCCACTCCTGATAAAGACCTGGAGGAAGCCAAGGCAAAAGGCGGAAAGGTCATCAACATTAAAGAACAAAGCCATTATCTTGGCGATGCCTATGTGATCATGGGCAAAGCTGAGTACCTTGAGGGCAATTATTTCAGCGCAAACGAATATTTCAGCTATGTTATCCGCTCATTTCCGCAACAGCCCAAACTGGTTGAAGAAGCACAGGTATGGAAAACCCGGACACTGATCCGTCTTAATTTGTTGCCCCAGGCAAAGCTTTCTGCTGATTCGGCTGTAAATAACATCGTTAAAAAAACACCGAACCATACCATTGCTGCCGTTTATGCATCAAAGCTGCAATACGATATTGATGTGCAGGAGTATGAAGACGCCGAAAAGATGGCTCAACAGGCCATTAAGTATTCGGGCGATAAAAATGAGCGTTTGCGGTGGACCTTTATTATGGCGCAGTTACAGGAGCTGAATAACAAGCCGGGCGAAGCCTTTAAAAACTATACCAGCATCGTAAACAGCAACGCGGCCTTTGAAATGGCATTCAACGCTAACCTTAATCGCATCCGAATCGAACAAAATCAGAATGGCGCTAAAGTTAATCGTATCGACCGGCTTAAGGCGCTGATCAAAAACGAGAATAATAAGGATTTTATCGATCAGATCTATTACCAGATAGGGCAGTTAAAATACACCGACAAGGACATAACCGGCGCCATCAAGAACTACCAGCTCTCTGTCCGCTACAGCAAGAAAAATCAGAGCCAGAAAGGGCTGTCCTACCTACGGCTTGCCGATATATTTTTTAAGGACCGGGCCGACTATGTCTCAGCCAAAAAATATTACGACAGCACGCTGCTCGCCCTGCCTCCAAGTTATCCGGGCTATCAAATCATAAAAAAGAAAAGCGATAACCTGCAATTGCTGGCCGACAGATTTGGCATAATCGCCCGCGAAGAGCTATTGCAATCGCTGGCAAAAATGGACGAAAAAGCGCGGGATGCTAAAGTGGACTCACTCGTTAACGCAGAAATTTTGAAGCGGCAAACTCAAGCAATGGTGGATGCCAATAACGCAACTAATACAAGCAGTAGTTTGGGGCCAAGATCAGGTGCGGCAAGCAGCTTTTATTTTTACAATTCGAATGCACTGAGCCAGGGCTACAATGATTTTAAACGAAAATGGGGTAACCGCAAACTCGAAGACAACTGGCGGAGAAGCACTCGTGCAAGCAGCGACATTACCGCCGCTAATTCGCAAAACATCGATCCCGATGCTCCGGCCGCTGACCAGGTGAACAATAAGGGAGTACCGACGGCGGGCGATTACCGTAAACAGTTGGTTCAAAACCTGCCGCTTACCCCCGATCTGCTGGCTAAATCCAACGCACGCATATATAATGCCTATTTTGATGTGGCTAATTTTTACCGCGATGTGCTAGGCGACCGGAAAGGAGCGATAGATGTTTATTTGCTATTGTTAAAGAGGTTCCCGGACAGCCCGGATAAACCGGCACTATACTATAACCTGTACCGACTGTACAGCGATGATAATAATACTGCCAAAGCCGAAGAGTACAAAAACCTGATACTTAAAAACTATCCCGAGACGGCCTTCGCCAAGATCATCATCGATCCCAATTACAGCCAAAAGCTGAATGATGCCGATGCCGAACTGACTGGCTTATATAATAAGGTATATGATGCCTACTCAAACAAGGATTATCCTACTGCAATAACTTTGGTTGACGATGTACAAAAACAAAAGCCCGATAATAAATGGTCATCCCAATTGGCCTATTTGCGGGCGATAGCCAAAGGGCATGAAGAAAAATTCGATCCCTTTAGATCTGACCTTGTTCAGATCACGACTAAGTATCCCGATGACAAGCTGATCACACCGCTGGTAAAACAGCATATCACGTATATCGATGCCAACAAGGATGCTTTAATGAAAAGGGAATTTGTGCTGACTGACAAGGATCCGAACGAAGTGCCGTTTGTACCGCCGATGAGCGACGAAGAGATAGCAGCCATTAAGTACAATAATATGATTGCCGAAAGACAGGCAGCTGCCGTAAAGCAGGCCCAGGCCTATAAGGATTCCGTTGCGCAAGCCGAGGCAAAAAAATTGGCGGCAAACAACCAGGCCAATAATGTTCAGGGCAAAACGCCTGCGGTTACTAATCCTGTTTCGGGTAATCCAAATCAGCCTGCGCGGGTTGTGTCTTCCATATTCTCGATGAAGGATAGTACCGATTACTATTTCGTGATTAATGTAAGCACAGCTACCATAAACCTGTCTTCTTCGCGTTTTGGTATTGGACAGTTTAACCGGGCCAACTTCCCTAACGGCACCATAAGGCACCAGCTATTGCCTGTGGGCGATAATAATCAGCTGATCTATGTGGGCCGGTTCTATAGTTTAAGCGCGGTGAAAGATTACGCAAAGGCGATAATACCGCTGATGCCCGATATTATGAAAGTGCCGAAGGACCAATACAGTTTCTTTATCATCACCAAAGCAAACCTGGATAAGGTGACCAGTAAACCTTTGCTGGACAATTATCTGGAATATTATCAAAGTAACTATTGAAATACCTATAATTGAAGTTTATTTAGTACCTAAGAAAAATGATTGTTGTTAAGTTGGCTCCACAGGATATCCGCAGATATAATGGCTATATATGGAAGTTTTTTGGAGGCTGTATTTTATTGCTCGCCCTCCTCATTTTTGCCACTTTCATGGAAGTGTTCGGGCCGTTGCCATCCTTCCGCGACCTGGAAAATCCGAAGAGTAACCAGGCTTCAGAAGTAATTTCGTCGGACAAGCAAGTGCTGGGTACTTATTATGTCGAGAACCGGTCCAATGTAACTTACAAAGAGATATCGCCCAACGTGATCCATGCCCTGGTAGCCACAGAGGATGAGCGTTTTTATGAACACTCCGGTATCGATTTCCGCCGCATGTTCAGTATCCTGGTGCTAAATATCTTCAAAAATCAAGGGGGCAGTACAATTACACAACAATTGGCTAAAAACCTTTTTACCGATCACCCATCACGGAATAAACTTGTTCGTTTTTCACAAAAAATGAAAGAGTGGATCACCGCGGTAAAGTTGGAAAGGCGATATACTAAGGAAGAGATCATCACCATGTATCTTAACAAGGTAGATTTCGGAGCCTATCAGACCTTTGGTATCAAATCCGCGGCGCGTACCTATTTTAATACGACACCGGACCAACTAACGCCCGACCAGGCTGCGATGCTGATCGCGATGATCAACGGCCCCGGCTATTACTCCCCTATCAATCACCCCGACCGGGTATTGAACCGCCGTAACAATGTGGTATTGCCGCTGATGGAAAAAATGGGCTATCTAAGCGAAGGTCAACTGGCCGAATACAAGGCCAAACCCCTTGGGCTAGATTTTAACCCGATCACCCACACCGATGGCCCGGCCCCCTATTTTAGAATGGTGCTGAAGAAAGAAGTGCAAAAAATATTCAAGGATGAATCCATTACCAGGGCCGATGGCTCACAGTATGATCTTGATCGCGACGGTCTGAAAATATATACCACCATTAATTATACCATGCAGCAGTATGCCGAAGAGGCACAAGCTGAATACATGCGCCAGTTGCAGGTGCAATTCAATAATCACTGGAAGGGGTTTAGCCTTTATAAGAGTATCAAAAATTTCAGGTTGCTGATTGAACAGGGCATGCATCGTTCGGACCGATATAAGGCGGATACTTTGCAGGGGATGTCGGCCGAGGAGATCAAAAAGGACTTTAATACGCCTACCGAAGTGGACTTATTTACCTGGAGGGGCGATACGACAATGAAGATGAAGCCCATCGATTCTATTGTTTACTCCAAACTGCTGTTGCGCAATGCCATGATGAGCATGGATCCTACTACCGGCGCAATTAAAGCCTGGGTAGGCGGCATTAATTTCGAGCACTTTAAATACGACCAGGTAAAATATGGCACACGCCAGGTTGGTTCAACGGCAAAACCGTTTACCTATACTGAAGCTATTGATAATGGCTACTCACCTTGCTTGAAAGTCGATAACGTGCCGGTAAGTATTCCGGTGCCGGGCCAAGCTGACTGGACCCCCAAGCAATCTTCGTATGATCTCCAGCCCGGAATGATTACGCTTCGAACAGCTTTAGCTTTTTCGCAGAACTGGGTAACGGCTTGGGTAATGAAACAAGTTGGCCCGGAACCTGTGGCTAACCTCATCAAAAGGATGGGTATCACTACAGAGGTACCGCCATATCCGTCTATATGCCTGGGCTCGTTTAACGCATCGGTATTTGATATGACCGGGGCGTATTGCACATTCGCTAACCATGGCGTATGGACAGAGCCTACCTTTATAACACGCATCGAAGACAAAAAAGGCAACGTGCTTTACACTCATAAGCCGAGAGTAGTACAGGCTATGAACGAGCAGGACGCCTATGTAATGACGTATATGTTGAAGGGGGTTATTGAGAATGGTACTGGCTCAAGGCTTATGTACAAATACGGCTTCCATAACCCGGTGGCCGGCAAAACCGGTACTACGCAAGATAACTCGGATGGTTGGTTTATTGGCGTTACACCACAACTGGTTACCGGCGTTTGGACGGGCTGCGAAGATCGCGACATTCACTTCCGGTCAACAACGCTTGGCGAGGGCGCCAATACGGCCTTGCCTATTTTTGCAATGTATATGAAGCGGGTTTATGGAAATTCCGACCTGGGTATCAAGCGTAATGTAGACTTTGACCCTCCCAAGGCACCGCTCTCCATCACGATTGACTGCGGCGCTTACGACCAGCAACAGCAGGGGAAGAACCCGGCATCAGACGTTGATAAGAAGCTTGACTTTTAGTTTGTTGCAAGGTTGGAAAGTTGAAATGTTGGAAGGTTGGTTCTAAGGCCAGCAAATGACACCTAATGGCAAGTATCTTCGATTATAGAGAAGCATTAAAGAAAATTCCGCACAAGCCTGGGGTTTACCAGTTTTGGGATACCGAGAAGGAACTGATATATATCGGTAAAGCCAAAGATCTGCGTAATAGGGTAACTTCTTATTTTAATAAGGATAATCAGTTTAATGCCAAGACGCGGGTTTTAGTTTCCAAGATACGCAACATCACTTTTACCATTGTAGATACCGAGGTAGATGCCTGGCTGCTGGAGAACAGCATGATCAAAAAGCATCAGCCGCGCTACAATGTTATGCTGAAGGATGATAAGACCTATCCCTGGATCATCATTAAAAACGAAAACTTTCCCCGTATTTTCTGGACACGGCGGATAATCCGCGACGGCTCTAAATACCTTGGCCCTTACGCATCAGTAAGCATGATGCACGCGATATTGGATCTGATTAGGGAAACCTATCCCCTGCGCACTTGCAACCTACAGCTTACACGGCAAAACATAGATGCCGGCAAGTTTAAGGTGTGCCTCGAATATCAATTAGGCAATTGCAAAGGTCCATGCCAAAACTTCCAGACAGAAACGGATTATGACAACAGTATAGAGGAAATAAAGGATATCCTGAATGGTAAGATCGGCTCGGTGTTGCGCACCTTAAAATCGGATATAGACACCGCCGTATCCAATTTAAACTTCGAACAGGCACACAAGCTGAAATCAAAATTCGACTTGCTCGAGAATTATCAGCATAAATCTACGGTTGTTAATTCGTCTATCACCGATGTGGATGTTTTCAGCATTGCGTCCGATGAGAAATATGCCTTTGTCAACTTCCTGAAGGTGATGAACGGCACTATCATCCAAACCCAAACCATCGAGCTGAAGAAGCGGTTGGATGAAAGTGACGAAGAACTGCTAACGCTGGCCATTTCGGAGTTTAGGAGCAGATATAACAGTCATTCAAAAGAAGTAATTGTTCCGTTCCATCCGGACATTGATGACGACGACATCAAATTCACTATACCCAAGCTGGGCGAAAAGAAAAAGCTGCTCGACCTTTCTCATAAGAACGTGCAATTCTTCAAAAAGGAGAAGATAGATCAGTACGAAAAGCTGAATCCCGAAGTTCGCACCGAACGGCTCCTGGCAACCATGATGAAGGATTTGCGCATGAACCAACTGCCCCGTCACATCGAGTGCTTTGACAACTCTAACTTCCAGGGTAAATATCCGGTGTCGGCTATTGTGGTATTTAAAGATGGTAAACCATCTAAAAAGGATTATCGCCATTTTAACGTAAAAACGGTTGAAGGTCCGAATGACTTTGCAACTATGGAGGAAGCGGTACACCGGCGCTACAGGCGTACGCTTGATGAAGGTACCGAACTGCCTCAACTGATCATTATCGACGGCGGCAAGGGACAATTGTCGGCAGCGTTGAAGAGTCTGAAACTGCTCGGCATCGATAAACAGGTAACGGTGATCGGCATCGCCAAAAGATTAGAAGAACTTTATTATCCCGGGGACCAATATCCATTATACCTCGACAAAAAGTCTGAGACTTTAAAGATCATCCAGCAATTACGTGATGAGGCACACCGTTTCGGCATCACCTTTCACCGCAAAAAACGCGACAAGGGCACCCTGGCAACAGAGCTGGAATTGATTGAAGGCATTGGCAAAACCTCGGCAGAGAAGCTGCTCAAATACTTTAAATCGGTAAAGAAGATCCGCGAAGCTTCTGCTGAGGACTTGCAGGAAGTAGTGAATTTGAAGCAGGCGAAGGCGATAAGGGAGTATTTTAGGCAGAAGTCGGAAGTCTGAAGTCGGAGGTCCGTGAATCAATCCAAAAATGCCACTTCGAACGAGCAGGGCGGGCAGTGAAAGGGCGCGAGGAGAAACCTTTACCACCTTGTATGTCCGCGATGCACATCCGAAAAGATTTCTCCTCGCCCATCTCACGCCGGGCGTTCGTGGGTTCGTCGAAATGATATAGGTTTCAATTTAATTTGGTTATAAAAGAAAAAGTCTTAAGCCAATCATGACTCAAGACTTTTTACTAAAGACTTTCGACTTAAATTAATATTGCCACAAATTGAGCTCCCAGTCTTGCAGCTCTTTCTTTACCCTTTCGGATTCGTAGAGCCTGTCGATACCCTGGGCGTAATCTTTAATACGCTCGTCTTTATCGTTAGATACTTTGACGATGTAACTGGTAAAGATGCGTTTCAGGAAAATATCATCGTAGCTTAAGCCAGTATTATCATTGTTGCGGCTAACGGCTTCTTTGGTAGCCAGGATTGGGCGCAGATCAGGGAAGTAAATCCAAAATGCCGGCTGGTAATCCAGGTTAAGA
>JAICXZ010000665.1 GCA_025934475.1 Mucilaginibacter sp.
GGTGGCCATCGTGATGTCCGACAATGCAAAACAAGTATGGCAGCATGAGTTGGGTAATGACGATTATCAAAAACTCCCCTTTAAATTCTACGCCAAAACAGATTTTATGGCGCCCTTTGCTTCGGGTTCGGCGCGGTTCGATACGATGGTGATTGTGCCCTGCTCAATGGGGACGCTTGGTCGTATAGCCAGCGGCGTTTCCGATGATCTTGTAACCCGCGCAGCCGATGTGATACTGAAAGAGCGCCGTAAACTGATCCTTGTCGTTCGCGACACGCCTTTTAACCTCATCCACATCCGGAATATGCAAACCGTTAGCGAAGCGGGAGGAATCATCTGTCCGGCGGTGCCTTCGTTTTACAGTCAGCCAAAAACTATTGAGGATGTGGCGATGACGGTGGTGAGTCGTGTGATAGACTTGATAGGCTTGGAGACCGAGAGTTATCGCTGGGGTTAGGAATAGTCAGGATATGACAACCTCCCAACATTACGACATTTCAACCTTCCAACAAAAACTGTAACTTTGCCCGCTGAAAATGAACAAGAAGGTCGCATTTTATACGCTGGGGTGTAAGCTCAATTATTCGGAGACATCAACTATTGGCCGCCTTTTTAATAAGGCGGGTTTTGATACTGTTGATTTCATCGACACTCCGGATGTATTCGTGATCAATACCTGTTCGGTGACCGAAAATGCCGATAAAAAGTGCAAAAAGGTTGTCAAAGAAGCCCTCAAAATTTCGCCGAATGCCTACGTGACCATTGTTGGTTGCTATGCACAATTGAAGCCACAGGAAATATCCGAAATTCCGGGTGTAGACATGGTTTTGGGAGCTGCCGAAAAGTTCCAGATTGTGGATTATATCCAGGATCTGACCAAAAATCCGAAGGCGTTGGTTTATAATCAGCCTGTGTCTGAGGCTAACCAGTTTGTTTCATCATATTCATTTGGCGACCGTACCCGCACATTTCTAAAAGTTCAGGACGGTTGCGATTACTCATGCACATTTTGTACCATTCCTTTAGCACGCGGTGGCAGCAGGAGTGATACCATTGGGAATGTCCTGCAACAGGCGAAGGAGATCATTGCGTCGGGCGTAAAAGAAATTGTGCTGACAGGGGTCAATCTCGGGGATTTCGGTATCCGCGATGGCAAACGTCAAGACCGTTTCTTTGATTTAGTAAAGGCATTGGATGAAGTGGAAGGCATTGAAAGGATCAGGATTTCATCTATCGAGCCAAATCTGCTTTCGGACGATATCATCGAATTTGTTTCTAAATCGAAGCGATTCGTTCCGCATTTTCATATTCCACTGCAATCCGGGTCGAATAAGATACTAGGTTTGATGCGTCGCCGCTACAAACGTGAACTTTATACCGAGCGCATTGCAAAAATAAAAGAGCTGATGCCGGATTGCTGCATCGGCGTGGATGTAATTGTTGGTTTCCCCGGTGAAACGCGTGAGGATTTTATCGATACTTATAATTTCCTGAACGGACTGGATATTTCCTATCTGCACGTCTTCACTTATTCAGAAAGAGAAAACACACCTGCAGCCGAAATGCCAGGATCGGTTCCCGGTTCAACTCGTGTCGACCGAAGCAAGATGTTGCATATCTTGTCTGATAAAAAACGCCGCGCCTTTTATGAGTCGCAGTTGAATAAGAGCGATGAGGTTTTATTCGAGGCTGATATTAAAGACGGCTATATGCATGGCTTTACCCGCAATTATGAAAAGTTAGGGCCAAATACGACCCTGTTTTAGTGAACGAATTAAAGAGAGTTCAATTAACCGGTATTTCGCCCGAAGGCGATGTTGAAATAACAGAAGCCGAAGAAATATTGGTCCATTAATTTTATATTCGTCCCAAATTTACCGATAGATGTTTCCTACCTTCAGCTCCCTGATCCAATACCTTACCGGCTGGAATATACCTCTACCAATCAATACATTTGGTTTATTTGTGGCCTTTGCCTTCTTTGCCGCCTATTGGGCCTTTACTGAGGAATTTAAGCGTAAAGAAAAAATGGGCTATATCCACCCATTTCAAAAAAACGTTTGGGTGGGCAAAGCTGCCTCTAAGGAGGAGTTGATAATCAATGGAGTTTTCGGGTTCGTCCTCGGTTATAAGATCATTGATGGCATATTAAATTACCATCAGCTTATTGACGATACCCAAGCCTTCTTATTGTCGGCCAGGGGTAACTGGATCGGTGGTATTGCTGGCGCTGCGCTGTTTGCCTACTGGGCTTATTACGAAAAGAAGAAACAACAGCTGCCCGAGCCTAAACAGCAGGCCATAACGGTCCACCCGCACGAAATGATGGGTAATATCCTGCTTTGGGCAGCAATTGCCGGCTTTATTGGCGCCAAAGTATTTAATGCACTCGAGAACTGGGACGAGTTTATGCGCGACCCGGTAGGCATGCTCATCGGATTTGCCGGACTAACGTTTTATGGCGCACTCATCTGCGGTGGTGCTGCGGTGCTATATTATGCTAATAAACACGGTGTAAAACCAATACACATGCTCGACATTGGTGCGCCCGGCATGATGCTGGCTTATGGCGTGGGCCGTATTGGTTGCCAGATGTCGGGTGATGGTGATTGGGGTATTGTTAACCTCAATCCAAAACCACATTGGCTTAGCTGGCTGCCGAATTGGATGTGGAGTTTCAACTTCCCGCATAACGTCAACAGCGAAGGGGTGCGTATTCCAGGCTGCCCCGGAGTGAAATTTTGCGAAGAGCTACCACAAGGTGTTTACCCAACCTCGTTTTATGAAGCTGTAGTTTGCATCCTGCTGTTTTTCTTCCTGTGGAAGATCAGGCACAGAATTAAAACGCCGGGCGTTCTGTTCGGAGTTTACCTGTTGTTGGCTGGCGTTGAGCGCTTTCTTATTGAATTGATCAGGGTAAATACTAAATATCATGTA
>JAICXZ010000632.1 GCA_025934475.1 Mucilaginibacter sp.
CATTAACATTCTCCTGGATGTTATTTGCCGTGTCTGTGGCTACGATCGCGATTTCATTTTGCGCAAATGGGTTGTTCTTGATCACGAAATGGCTGATGCCAACCGCAGCGGCAAAAACCGGACAGGTGGAAATGATCATCAAACAGATTGTTACCAGGTATTTCTTCATTTTATACAAGTGTTTTTGGCAGCATGAAAATAGTATTTTATCCGTTAAGCATAAAGTGCTAAAAGGGAATCACATCGATTAGTAGCTGAAAAGGAGCGGTGTTTCAATGTCCTGTTTTTGAGTAATGGCAATATTGCAGATATAATCTTCATGTAGGTTTATATTTTGGATATGATAGGTGACATCATCATAAGTAACAGAGTCATTGGCTACATCAACCGATGATAACGGTGTATGAAAGCCGGTGCCGAGCGCCTTCAGTACGGCTTCCTTGCGTGTCCAGAAATCATAAAAGCTATTATCCGGGTAGGCCGCGTTGTGGATGGTCGACCATTCGTTCGGTGTAAAATAATCGAGATATTCTCCAAAATCAATTGGCTTAACCTGTTCAATATCAATCCCGATTTTACCTTTATCTGTGGCACAGCAAGTTACCAGGTTGCCCGAATGGGAAATGTTAAAATCGATGTTGGCATCAAACCGGGGGCGGCGGTGATTGGTGAATTTTACGTTATCGAGCGATAATTGGCCGAGGCCGAATTGAGCCAGAACCTCCCTGAGTAGTAGCTTTCCCGCGATAGATAACTGTCGGTCAATCCATTGCCGTTTTTGCAGCGCCTCATCAACAAGATTTTTGGGAAGCAACAGCGATTTGTCCGCCAGTTCCTGGTCGGTCCATTCTTTTGTGATCAGGCTGTAACAGCAAATTACCATTTCCCAATATTATGTAAATTATAAGATAGCTTACGCGAAATCCACGATTTTTGTAACAAGAATATTTATAATTGGAGCATAAACCCTGACGCATTCCGTCTGTCTTATAAACCGAAAAAACAAAACACCGTTACTATTTTATGAATGAGCTGAGCATCGTGATAGGCGCTGACAGGCCCGACCTGATCAGGGACGAAACGCTTGCGGATATATTTTCGGCTACTGTTAACAGATACCCTGATAAAGCCGCCCTTATTTTTCATCATGAACAATTAACCTATAGTGAGCTTGACCACTGGAGCAACGCTGTAGCGGCATATCTTTCGGCTAACGGCATTGGCAATGGCGACTATGTTGGCGTTTGGTGGCCGCGGGGTTTTGAATTGCATGCAGCTATCCTGGGTATCGTAAAATCCGGCGCGGCGTACGTGCCGGTTGATCGCGAAATACCGGCCGAAAGGGTAGAAGTGATCATGGAAGAGGTGGGCGCTGCCGCATGCTTCAGTAACCAGCAATTAAATCTGAATTGCAAGCTGCTGCAAGTGCCGGTTGAGCCCGGAAGCGCACAAACGTTGCAGACATTTACGCCCCCGGCATGGGGTGCTGAGGCTGTTGCTTATGTGCTTTACACCTCAGGCAGCACCGGTAAGCCCAAAGGTATTTCTATCAGTCATAAGCAAATATGCCACCTGGTGCGCAGCGAGCAGAGCGTGCTCAACGTTGTGCAGGACGACAAAGTGTACCAGGGATTTTCGGTTTCGTTTGACATGTGGTGCGAGGAAACTTGGATCAGTTATTTTGCCGGGGCGACACTATGGGTAGCCGATAACACCACCTCCAAAGCTATTGACGAACTGGGTGATACGCTCAAACGCGAAAATATAACGGTGCTCCACGCTGTGCCAAGTCTTTTGGCGGTAATAGAGGATACTATTCCATCGCTCAGGCTGGTAAATGCCGGCGGCGAGGCATGTACACCTCAGGTGCTGGCCAAGTGGGCAAAAAACGGCATCACTTTTTATAATAGCTATGGCCCTACCGAAACGACAGTGACAGCGACAATCGGGCAACTGAGTTCCGGCGACCGTATCGTGATTGGTGAGCCCTTGCCTAATTATAATCTGGCTGTAGTTGACGAAAAATTGAATTTGCTTCCGGCAGGTGAAGCAGGAGAATTGATCATTACCGGGCCTGGTGTTTCCTCGGGTTATGTGAAGCTGCCGCAACTGACGCACGAGAAATTTGTAGCCAAGCCGGCCACACTATCGATGCTCCCGGGCGACCGTGTTTACCGCACGGGTGACGCAGCGATTATCAACAAAGACGGCAGCGTTGATTTGCAGGGCAGGTTTGACGACCAGATCAAACTGCGTGGTTATCGGATCGAATTAGGGGAGATTGAAACTCGACTGAATGAACTCACTGGTGTGCTTTCGGCTGCGGTGGCTGTTAGAAAGGATAATACAGGACAGGATCAATTGGTTGGCTATGTGGTGATGGAGGACGACGTGTGCATCGAGGAAAACCTGTTCAGGCTCGAGCTTGGTAAGACATTACCATCCTACATGGTACCCGGTACTATAATCACCATGCCCGAAATGCCCCGCATGCCGAGCGGAAAGATCAATCGCAAAGCCTTGCCGATGCCGGAAGCGTTTACCGCAAGTCTGGATAGTGGAGCTCAGGAAACAATCGATATGAATGCGCCTGTGCACGACCGGGTAATGGCTATCCTGCGTAAGACTTTCCCAAATAAAACCATTGAGCAATCGATGGATTTTTTCAATGACCTGGGTGGACACTCGCTGCTCGCCGCCGGGTTTGTGTCCCAGTTGCGGCGCGATGCAGGTTTACCTCATGCATCGCTAAAAGATGTTTATATCCATCGGCCATTAAGCACCCTGATAGAATCCTGGGATAAGCAGCCGCAAGAGCAAAAAGTAAAAGAAAGTACTTATCAGAAGCCTCCGCTGTTGCGGTACCTGGCTTGCTGGGGCGCTCAGTCTGTGGCCCTGCTGCTGAACTATGGTTTGTTTGCCTTCCAGATTTTTATCCCATACCTGGGCTACTATTATGTGGATCAGAAGACGATGGATTTGAATATGCCGGGGCATACATTTTTCGCCATTTCTACCTCGTTGCTTCTGTTTTCACTTATCCCACCCATATTCACGCTGATTAACTTCGCAACAAAATGGCTGGTCATCGGGAGATTTAA
>JAICXZ010000073.1 GCA_025934475.1 Mucilaginibacter sp.
ATATGTACCGCCCCATGAACAAATATTTTGCCATATTGATAATTTTAACGATATTTTTTATTGATAAATTATAATTTATTAACCTAAAGTTTTTAAAAACTTTGATGTTAAATTATTGTTACTCAACGATCTAAGACAGCGGTAGGCTTAATCAATCGATTAATTTTTTTACGAGCTCAGCGGCAAGGCCTAAAAACAGCCTAAACACTAAATTTTGTAGCATTTAGCAGGAAAATTTGCCCTTTTTGTGGGTCACTTTGAGAATCGACCAAAGGTGAGCCAATGCCAATCACTGTATTGTCAAATAAAAAAGCCCCTTGCGGGGCCTGTATCATGCCTGCGGATCATGATCGGGATCCGGTTGGTAGTTTTGCTGTAATTCGGCCAGCTTATCTTTGCCATAGGCAAACCTCGTAATCACATAGAATAATACCGGCACAATAAATATAGCCAGTGACGTTGCAGCGAGCATACCGCCCAAAACCGTAAAGCCGATGGTTCTCCGGGCAATGGCGCCCGCCCCTGTTGCAAACACTAGCGGCAAAACGCCAAATATAAAGGCCATAGAAGTCATGATGATTGGTCTTAAACGCAGCCGTACCGCCTCGAGCGTGGCTTTCTCCAGTTCGACGCCCCTGTCCACACGCTCTTTGGCGAACTCAACGATCAGGATCGCATTCTTTGCCGCCAGACCGATCAGGGTAATCAAACCGATCTGAGCATAAATATTGTCATCCAAGCCGGGATTAAACGTGAGAAATAGGATAGCGCCAAACGCACCAAGCGGAACCGCCAGTAACACCGAGAAAGGAACTGACCAGCTTTCATACAATGCAGCCAGGAAAAGAAACACAAAGCTGATCGACAACAAAAATATGTACACGGTTTTCGACCCGGATAAAATCTCCTCGCGGCTCAGGCCGGAGAACTCATAACCAAAACCCTGTGGCAGCGTTTGCGCAGCTACCTGCTGAAGTGCTGCAATAGCATCGCCACTACTGTATCCAGGCTTGGGACTGCCATCAATCTCTGCCGAGCGGAAAAGATTATAGTGTGATATCAATGGCGCTATCTGGATCATCTTGTAAGATGTTACCGAGCTGAGCGGCACCATATTACCCGCCTGGTTACGTACGAAATACTGGTTTATATTTTTTATATCCGTGCGGTAATTGGTATCGGCCTGCGCCACCACGTGAAAATTGCGACCGTAAATGGTAAAGTCGTTCACAAAGGTGCTACCCATATAAGTTTGCAGCGTGGCATTAATATCTGCTATTGATACACCCAGCTTCTTGGCCTTTTCCCTGTCAACCGTAAGCTTATAGGCAGGCGTCCGTGCAGTAAAGAAAGAGAAGGCCCGGTCAATCTCCGGTCTTTTATTAACAGCGGCGACAAAGTTCTGCAATACCCTTTCAAAATTCTGCGGATCGCCACCAGCTTGCCGTTGTTCGAGAATAAAGGAAAAACCCGCCGTAGTTCCCAGACCAGGTATAGCCGGTGGACGAATTACAACAATATTTGCCTCTTTAAATCCCGCAAATTTCTTTTGCATCACCCCTACCAATTCCAGGGAGGTTAGCTTTCGCTCGTCCCAGGGCTTCAACTGCACGAAGATGGTACCGCTGTTGGACTTACTCGCAAAGCTCACAACATTCAATCCACCTAGCGCGGCATAATGAGCAACCTCAGGTATTTTGTCCAGCGAATCCATCATCGTGTGCAACAGGGTAACGCTTCTTAGCGTGGAAGCTCCTTCAGGAAGATCATAAGTTACATAAATACGACCCTCATCTTCCGTTGGGATAAAACCGGTAGGCTTTGATTTGAAAAGAAGTATTGTGCCCACAATGATGCAGACCAATATCACAACTATGAATACAGTATTCTTAACACCATGGTGTACTCCGTTCCGGTAGCTGCCTGTTAGTCTGCCAAACCATTGGTTGAATCTGAAGAAGAACTTATCAAGCCCCTTGGACTGCTCATCCAGTTTGCGTGGCCTCAGGATCAGCGTGCAAAGCGCGGGCGTTAACGAAAGGGCCACAAACGCCGATATCAATACCGAAATAGCGATGGTAATGGCAAACTGCTGGTAAAGCCGCCCCACAATGCCGGGAATAAAGCCCACCGGAACAAATACAGCGGCCAGGATTAATGCAATAGCAATAACAGGCGCCGAGATATCCTTCATCGCATGAACGGTGGCCTCCTTCGGCGAATAGCCCTGCTCGTCCATGTAATGCTGCACGGCTTCAACCACCACAATAGCGTCGTCCACCACGATACCTATCGCAAGCACGAAGCCGAACAGCGTAAGTGTATTGATGGTAAAATGCAGCGGCGTGAAGAATATAAAGGTGCCAATAATGGAAACCGGTATCGCCAATACGGGAATAAGGGTAGTGCGCCAGCTCTGCAGGAAAAGGAAAACCACCAGGATCACCAGCACAAGGGCAATCACCAAAGTGAGAACCACTTCGTGAACAGAAACGCGTACTACAGTTACAGCTTCAAAGGGAACAACATAATCAACGCCGGTAGGAAAGGACTTTTTCAATTCCTCCATTGTTGAATAAACATTGTCGGCTGTTTCGAGGGCGTTGCTGCCCGGCGCCTGGTATATCAGCAGGTATGACGAACGTTTGTTATCAACAAATGAGTTGGACGAATAGTTGAATTTACCCAGCTCTACTCGCGCAACATCTTTCAAATGCACGATAGCGCCGTTCTGTGGCTGGGCCCTTACAATAACATTTTCAAAATCCTGCGGCGTGATCAACCGGCCCTGCGTAATGATGCTCAACTCGAAAACCTGGCTCTTCTTCTGCGGCGGCACTCCTACCGAACCCGCGGCTACCTGTGCATTCTGTTCCTGCAGCGCGGCGGTGATATCCCCGGCTGAAATACCGAGTGCCGCCATTTTATCCGGCTTCAGCCAGATACGCATACTGAAATCGTCGGCTCGCTGGATAACGTCACCCACACCCTTCGCACGTAAAAGTGCGTCTCTTACAAAAACGTTGGTATAGTTGTCTAAAAAAGGAACATTGTGCGAACCATTGGGCGAATAAATTGCCACCAGCATCAATATGCTCGGATTACGCTTGCGGGTGATAATACCCAGGCGCTGTACCTCCTGCGGTACGGTTGGGGTGGCTATACTCACCCGGTTTTGCACATCCAGCGTTGCCGTATTAATGTCGGTACCCACCTCAAAGTTCGCTGTCATACTCATCTGCCCATTACTGGTGCTGTTGCTTTGCAGGTAGGTCATACCCGGCGTACCATTTACCTGTACCTCTATGGGCGTTGCAACGGTTTGCTCTACGGTTTGAGCGTCAGCGCCTATATATGAAGTCGAGATATTTACCGTGGGGGGCGTAATCTCGGGGTATTGCCCAACGGCCAGGTTTAGAATAGATAGAATACCGACCACCACAATCACGATGGAGATCACAATAGCGGTAACCGGTCTGCGTATAAAAGTATCTGCGATCATGCTTTAAGTCTTGAACTATTTTTGCTGATGTTACTTTCCTTTTGGTTGAGATTGTGCACCTGGCTGTGCATTCGGATTGCCCAATACAATTTTACCACCGTCGCGTAGGCGCTGAAAACCTTCCGTGATCACTTTATCTCCCTCATTAACACCCGAAAGCACCACCACATTGGTACCAACCTTCGGCCCTAAGGTCACCTTGTGCTGCTTACCTATAGTATCCTGGCTCACAAACACAAAAAATTCGCCCATCTGCTCAATCACGGCCTTGTAAGGTATCACCAATTGTTGCCCTGATTGCTCGTTCAACACCTTTACAACGCAACTCATCCCGTCTTTGAGAACATCATCCGTATTAGGAAATTCGGCCCTTACAGTTACTGTTCCGGTCTGATTATTCACTCCGCGATCAATCGCCAGTATTCTACCTGTTTTTTTGTAGGTAGTAACACCATCCGAAAGTTGTAACTTAAAGGTTGAGTCGGTGCTTTTTTTCTGAAGGGTGTAAAACCGGTTAACATCCTGTTCATTTACTACAAAGTCAACTCCGATCGGATGTTCGCTTGAGATCGTATTTAATAAGGTAGTACCCGGGCTTACCTGTGCTCCCAGCTTTACCTGCGAAATACCTATCCTGCCTGTAAATGGCGCCGTAATCATGGAATAAGAGAGATCCGTTTTAGCCGATGCCACTTGCGCCTTTGCCGATTCAACGGCTGCTTTGCTGGTTTCCAAAGATGCAGCGGCCTGGTCAACTGTCTGCCTGGCTATGGCGTCCTGTTGTGCAAGATATGTATAACGGTCCATGTCCTTCTGCGCTTTTACCAAATTGGCCTGTGCACTTGCCAAACTTGCCTGTGCCTGGTTATAAGCAGCCACATATTTACGGCGATCTATTTCGTACAGCTCTTTTCCCTGTTGCACCACATCACCTTCCTTAAAATATATCCCGGTAATATATCCGGCAACCTGGCTCCGCAGTTCAACCTTATTCAGCGCAACTACGGTTCCCTGATACTCGTCGTAGTAAACGGCGTTCTGCTTCTGCACCTCGGCAACGTTAACCGGGGTTGGCGGCAACGCGGTTGAGGCCGGCTTTTTTTTGACGCATGATGCCAGTGCCATCAATGCAACTGCGCCAATTAAATATGTATATCCTTTTTTCATATTTGTGATATTCAGTTTTGTGGTACCGCGAGGGTCCCCAGTGCTTTTTGAAGATCTATCTTGCTGGACAATACCTGGAACAAAGAGTTGTAATAATTCAATTCTGCTGTACGCAAATCCGATTGCGCAACGATAACATCCAGGTATGTTTTGACACCCTCACGATATTGCAGTGTCACCACTTTATATACGTCGCTTGCCAGGCTCACATTCTGTTTCAGTAATTGCCAGTTGGTATAGCTGCTTTTATAGCCAGCCAGAGCCTGTATATATTCGGTATTGATTGTATTCTTCGCATTGACAATATCAAGATCGGCGCGATCTGACTGGAGCTTGGCTTTGCTCAAATTTTCCAGACGTTTATTCCCCTGGAAAATTGGCAGTGATAAAGTTAATCCCACATAACCATTTGGGATAGCTTTGTCATAAAGAGACCCGAAACTGTTGCTGATATAAAACCAGGTATAACTACCCACGGCGCTTACCGAGGGCAAAAAGCCCCATTTATAGTAGTTTACATTTACAACATCCAGACTTTTTTGTGTTTGAAGCAACTGGTATTCGATACGATTATTGAAATCTAGTTTCTGATTAGTATCGATAACTGCCTCACTTTCATATCGGGAGCTATCGTACGAAAGGGCAAGTTGCGCATTGGCGCCTAGCCCCATGATCTGTCGCAGATAAGCGGTTTTACTTTTAATGGCCTCTTCGGTTTGCTTGCGGCTGGCTATCGAATTATTCAACGAGATAGTAGCTTGTTTATAATCTGTCTTATCAGAGGCCCCGGCCTGGTATCTTGAATAAGCATCTTTAAGACTGCGTTGAAGGCGAACGATATCCTCATTCAAAATATCCAATTGTTTTTGCGACAGCAGCACATCAAAAAATGCCTTGCTCACATCCGATACGACATTGATCTGGCTACTGGTGGCATTCTGCTTATAATATTGGCGTGAATATTTGGCCGCTTTGGCTGCCTGGAGTACATCGTTATTATAGATCACCTGGCTGGCCTGAAGGCCCAGGCTCGACAAATTATCAAGATTACCCGAGCTTGACGATGTTGGTGCCGGCGACCCTATAATAGGGCTACCTTTAAAATAATAGTCATATAAGGCAGATGAAGTAACCTGCGGCAACCATGCAGCAAGGCTGATATTGATATTTTTTTCGTTTACCGCTTCATCTATTGCTGCCTGCCGAACAGCGGGCTGATTTTTTAAAGCAAACGCCACACATTGCCGTAGAGTAAGCACACCGACCGTAGTATCGGGTGCTGTTTGTGCCACAAGTTCAAACGGTATGACTAAAAAGAGTATCCCTATTAATAATTGGTAATATTTTTTTCTCATAAGGTAAGCCCGGCCTGGTTCGTTATACAAAATAAGCGGAAACGTTGGCTTAAATTGCAATAAATTAACACTAAAAGGCTAATTATGGCATAAATATGAATAATAGAAAATAGGCAACAATATTTTTACTTAATCATCACGAAATCAAATACTACAAGGCTGTTTTTAGCTGTTCTTGTAAAAAAATGAAAATTTCTAAGCTGATTTAAACAAAAAATTTAATTAATTTGCCTGATGAGAATTTACATTCCCTGTGAAGTGGAATGTAAACATTATCAGTTGACTAACTTTGAAGTTATAAACTTGTTTACGAAAAATTAAAGCAGGGTTAATATAAATGGGTAAAAAACTACATGATAGGATTGCGTTATTCAAAGACGCAGAAATGGCAAGGGAAAGGGGTGTCTATCCCTTCTTCAGACCCATTGAATCCGGACAGGACACAGAGGTAATTATTGAGGGTAAACGCGTGTTGATGTTTGGGTCAAACTCGTACTTAGGACTAACCAATCACCCTAAAATCATTGAAGCTTCAAATAAAGCTACTACAAAATATGGCACCGGCTGTGCAGGTTCACGTTTTTTGAACGGCACACTTGACATCCACATCAATCTTGAGAATCAACTGGCCGAATACGTTGGTAAAGAATCAGCTGTATTGTTCAGCACCGGCTTCCAGGTAAACTTAGGCGTATTGTCGAGCATCCTGGCCAGCCGCAGCGATTATTTGATTTTGGACGAATATGACCATGCTTCCCTGATTGACGGCAGCCGTTTGTCATTCTCAAGAGTGATCAAATACGCTCACAACGACATGGAAGACCTGCGTCGTAAACTGGCAATTTTGCCGGAAGAAGGTGTAAAGCTTATTGTAGCTGATGGTATCTTCAGCATGGAAGGTGATATTGTTAAGTTGCCTGAAGTTGCTCAACTGGCAGAAGAATTTGGTGCCAATATTATGATCGATGACGCTCACAGTTTGGGTGTTATCGGTGAAAAAGGCGCCGGTACAGCATCACATTTCGGGTTAACCCAAGATGTTGATCTCATCATGGGTACATTCAGCAAGTCACTGGCTTCGCTGGGCGGATTTATCGCGGCCGATTTTGCAACGATAGATTACCTGAAGCACCGTGCACGCTCGTTGATGTTCAGCGCAAGTATGCCTCCGGGCGCCGTAGCCGCTGTTCTCGCTGCTCTTGAAATTATTAAAACCGAACCCGAGCGCATCCAGAAGCTTTGGGATAATACCAATTACGCTAAGAAACTCCTGATAGATGATGGATTTGACCTCGGCCCAACCGAGAGCCCAATCCTGCCGATCTATGTGCGCGACAACGAGAAAACATTTATCGTTACCCGTCGCCTGCAGGATGAAGGCGTATTTGTTAACCCCGTTGTATCTCCTGCTGTTCCGTCCGACTCATCATTACTGCGTTTCTCGCTGATGGCAACTCATACTTTTGCCCAGATCGACGAAGCCATCGATAAGATATCGAAAGTATTTAAGGAAGTTGGCGTGAGCATGGTAAAGGAAGATATCTAATAAACAACCATCACAATAAAAACCCTCATGAAAAAAATAATTCCGGTAAGCAATAAAAAAGAACTGGCTAAATTTATTGACTTCCCGCACGATCTCCATAAAGATGACCCATATTACGTACCGGAATTATTTATAGCTCAAAGGGATATTTTAACAACGCACCCATTTTTAAAGCATTCGTCGTTGCAACCTTTCCTGGCTTATGACGGCGATAAGATTGTTGGCCGTATTTGTGCTGTGATGAACAACAATCACAACAAATTCAATAACGCGAACGATGGCTTTTTTGGATTTTTTGATTGCATCAACGACCAGGAAACAGCCAACCTGCTGATCAACGCGGCCATTGACTGGCTCAAAGAGAAAAAAGTAGAAAAAATTGTAGGCCCTGTAAACCCATCAACCAACGAAACATGCGGCTTACTGGTGAAAGGCTTTGACAGCTCGCCGCTGGTAATGATGACTTACAATCCAGCTTACTATGTTGATCTGCTCGAAAAAGCAGGCTTCAAAA
This sequence comes from Mucilaginibacter sp., assembly GCA_025934475.1. Classification (GTDB taxonomy): domain Bacteria; phylum Bacteroidota; class Bacteroidia; order Sphingobacteriales; family Sphingobacteriaceae; genus Mucilaginibacter. Next base: position 8,085 of record JAICXZ010000073.1, read on the forward strand.
AGCAGGTCGATTTGCTTGCCTGGCATTGGGACAAGACTTCTTACAATGACAAGTCTGTAAAATTACTGGATAAACTAACCGAGCGCTTACAGCGCAGCGACATAACCATCCGCAAGGTAAACCTGAAGAAATTTAAGGAAGAAGCTGCCGCATTGCGCGAAGTATATAACACAGCCTGGGATAAAAACATGGGATTCTTCCCCATGACCAATGAAGAATTTGACTATACCGCTAAGGATCTTAAGATGATCCTCGACCAGGATTTCTGCCTGCTTGCTGAGCAGCATGGCAAAATTATTGGTTTCGGTGTAGCGATTCCGGACATCAACCAGATTCTGAAGAAAATTAAAAGAGGACGTTTGCTCCCTACCGGTATCTTCAAACTATTGACCGGCAAAAGTAAAGTAAAAGGTATCCGTATCATGCTGCTTGGCGTGATAGACGGCTATCGCAAAATGGGTATCGAAGCCGTGCTTTATGGTACCATTATTAAAGAATATGCCCGGAAAGGCCTTGAATATGCAGAAGCATCGTGGACACTTGAGCATAACGATATGGTAAACCGTGCTATCGAAGCAATTGGCGGAGAACAGTACAAAACATATAGGCTCTACGAAAAAGCCATCTGATCGCTGATCAGTTCTAAACGGTAATTACCCCATACCGCAATAATTTTCAGGACGAGCGTTTCTAATGAGAAAGCGCTCGTCTTTTTAGTTTCATCTAATCGTCAACTTTGTATATTTTAAACGCAAAGCCACCGGTAAATTGAGTTATTTGAACATTTAAACAATCAAGTCAAATTAAACAATATCTAATCTATTATGAAAATCAACATTCAGCCAGCTGAAGGAAAATTAGGAATCCTGATCCCCGGTTTAGGTGCAGTAGCGACGACATTGATCGCCGGCGTGGAAGCAGTAAAAAAAGGCATATCACAGCCATTTGGCTCATTAACCC
>JAICXZ010000251.1 GCA_025934475.1 Mucilaginibacter sp.
AAAAAAACAAGAACATATATAATTCACACTCAATAAGAAATAAAATGAAAACTACAATTTTGACCTTAGCAACTATCTCAAGCATAGTATTAGGAATAGGAACCAAATCATTCGCAGCTGTTAAAGATTCAGCCACAAAAAGCACTGCCGAAGTAAGCACCGTGCTGAACAATGTGAGCAAGATCAGCAAGATCGAAGTTCGCGGTAATGTTGAACTTTTTGTATCAGACGGCGACGCCGACCAGGTAAAAGTTTACAACAAATATTATGAAGAAAGCGCCATGGTTCAAAGCCAAAACGGTGTACTGCGCATCACATCTTATGCCGACCAAAAACTGGTGGTATGGATCAAAGCTGCCGATCTTCGCGCTATCAATGCTTACGACAATGCTGAAGTAAAATCATTCGGTAAACTGAGCCCGATGGAACTGGACGTTACGCTTCATAACAACGCTTCAGCCAAGTTGAACCTTGATGCCTACAGCGCCAACGTTACCGTAAACGATCATGCAACTGCCGACCTTAGCGGTACCGCCAGCGAAGTGAGCCTGAAGCACGATGTAACTGCCAGTGTAAACAAATACAACCTGAAAGCTGAGCGCATCACCGAAAATAAAGTGCTGCCAACTCATGGCAAAGAACAGGACATGGCAACCTTATAAAAGCAAACAACCGTCCCGCCCGCTTCTTTAGCATGCGGAGGGACAACTAAAATCGATATATATAATTAATAACACATGTTTTCAAGAGGGGAGCCCCTCCGGTTTCGGAGGGGCTTTTTTGATTTTAGCGCCAGGAATCAAGACAAAGTGATCTATTCTCAAGTTAGGAAGCAAGAGTAAAGACTGACGGAGCGTTTTCAAGTCTCTTGCTTCTTGATTCTAATTAGTGCTAAACTGAAACAATTCCGAATCCGAGGTATTCCCGTTAGTATCACGTGTTACCACTTTCCAATAATAAGTGGTTTTCGATGTCAGCGATATGTTATTGACAAAATTATCAGTAATGGCGCTCTTAAGCAATGGAGGCGTATTGGTGGTGCCGAAGTAAACATCATAGTTAGCTATGTTATTGCTCACAGAGCTGCCTGTCCAGGTGAGGTTTACCGTAGCTGTAGAGACTACCTGGCCAAATGTTGGTGCAGTAATATCGGCGGGGAACGGCGCATAAGTAACAACACCCGGGCCCGAATTATAGAATTTCCAGGTATCGCTTTGGGTAGTGGTACTCACCTTGGATGATTTGGAAACCACATACCAGGAATAAGGCGTGCCCCGGGTCAGTGTAACCGTCAGTTGCGTTTGCGTGGTGTTTTGAGTGGTGGCCGTGTTGGTTAGCAGATTTTTGACTGTAACGTCGTAACTGTCGGTATTATCGGAAGCGTTCCAGATAAACGTTACCGAACTTTGCGTATTCGAAACTACTGTGCCCGTTATGCAAACTCCGTTTTGAGCAGGAGCGGCCAGCACAGCTTTGGAAGGTGTCTGAGCAGGCGTTACGGTATTAGGCTTTTTGCCACCACAGGCTTCAAGTATAACTATTAGTGCAAATAAAAATATACGGTTTCTCATTGTTTAAATATCTTAAATATTTTCTCAGTATTGTCCATGGTTAGGTGAAGTACGTATACTCCATAGTCGAGGCTGGTTACATCCAGTTTAAGCACACCCGACTGACTGCCAAACCCTTTTGAATAAACCTTTTTGCCGCTGGATACATCATGAATTTCTACAGCAACATTGTTTGAGACAGTATTGCCGAGATTCAAATATAAGGTGTTCTGGAACGGAACAGGGTAAGGGCTGATCTTTCCTGAAATATTGATCACTTTCTGCAGGGTTCCCTGGCATAGTTTATCGGTGGTTACGGTAAGGTCATTGTTGCCATCGGCCAATGCCAGCGTCATCGAACTTTGCGTTGTCTGGTAATTCACACCGTTGAGCTGGATATTATATTGGTTACCACCGGTCATAGCAAGTGTGATGGTTTTAGTCGCATCGTTGACGGTTGAATAGACGGCAAGATCCTTCGGCTCGCTGATAACCGCGTCATAGCATTGCTGGAAATTGGCCTGACCGTCGATAGTGATGCATACGTGATAGGTGCCTGCCGCAAGATTGTCTATTGTTGTGGAGGTTGTAAACGAATTTTGCTTGTCAAGGCCGTTTCCGGTAATGGTAGCAGTATAGTTTAAATTTTGATCCGCAGTTATCGTTATGGAACCATCGGCATTGCCTTTGCAGGTGGCGCTGGTGATGGCAAGTTTGAAATTGGTTGCGGGCAAAATCAAATTTTTAGGATTGACAGTAATAGTAAAAGTCGCAGGTGAGGTGTTGCAAGAAGTATTATAGGTTACAAAGCTTCCCAATACGCCGGCGCCATAAAAGGGCGTATCGAGTGCTAGCCTCACCGTGGAGATAACGTTATCGGTGGTGGTATTAATAGTCGATACGGTGTTGTCGCCGTTGGTAACATAAAGTTTGCTGCCATCCGGGTGCAAGCTAAGCCCGGATGGAGTATGAACAAGTGTAATTGTCTTAACAGCTCGGTTAGTTGCAGTATTGATAATAACAATCCAGCCCAGGCCCTCAACAGCCGTCGCTTCACTTACGTATGCTTTGGTGCCGTCTTTGCTTAAAATTACATTTCCTGCGCCAGGGTTCAATCTTACGGTGCTTACTACCGTGTTGGTTGCCGTATTTATAACAGAGATGCTGCCAATTCCTGCGTTTGCAACATAAACATATTTGCCGTCGGCGCTAATGGTTATGCCTTCCGGGCTTTGTCCAACTGCAATAGTTCCTACAACCAAATTGGTTGTCGTATTAATGACCGAAACTGTGGACGAATTAATGTTGGTTACGTAAATCAAACTGCCGTCGGGGCTCATGCAAAGTCCATATGGGGACCAGCCAACATGAATTTTGCTTGCTACTTTATATGCCGAAGTATTAATGACCGCCACAGAATCTTCCCCTTGCAACGCTACATAAGCCTTGCTTCCGTCGTGATTAAAAATTATGCCTGAGGGCCAGGTGCCTGCGGAGATTGTAGCAGACACCGTATTCGTTTGTGTATTGATAACTGATATTGTACGCGAATCTATATTGCCTATGTATGCTTTGGTTCCATCTGGCGCGATACAAACAGACCTGGGAGATTTTCCTACCGGGATATTTGCCCGAACTTCGCCGGTGAGAGGATTTATCACGGTAACTAAGCCATTCTTCTGACTATGTGTAACGTAGGCAACCAATTGTGTAGGAGCTGCGGTGACTGAAATGGTAGCCTTGGCAAGATTGGTGCTATTGTTTACAGCCGTAAAAGAAGGAATGCTGTCTGTGCCTGAGGCAGGCAGGCCGATTGATGGATTGTCATTTGTCCATGTGAAATGATCAGCAGTGCCGCTCAAGTATATTGGATTACTTTTTGCCCCAGTCACAATATTTTGATCAGATAGTCCGCTTGCTGCTGAAAGTGCATCTATCGTTGCCGTAACAACATGGCTTTGGCTTGTCGAGCCGGGCGAAGTAAACGAAATACTTCCTGTTAATGCACCAGGCGTTGCTGAAGCAGATGCACGAACGTAAATTGTCGTGCTGTTAACAGTCCCGCCCGACTGGGTTAAAGTTAATGTGCCGCCAAAACCACTGCCCGGGGTCAGCGAGATTTCAAACCCGGTTGGCGCAGTGGCGGTAATATTGCCGGTAAGCCGCAGCCCCCAAACCGAAAATTGCTCGATATTGGGACTTACTGAAGCCTGACCCTGGCACGTAGTAATACTGCCGGTAGTTGAGCTAAAGAAAATGCCTTGTGGAGGCGCCGAAACGGTACTCGAAACGGTAGCGACATTAACGCTCGCCGCGCTTGTGCTGCTGAGCGTTATATTGCCCGAATAAGTACCGGCGGCATCTGCAGTGCCCAATCTTATATATACTTTGGTCGCCGCAATAGCCCCTGTCGTACCTACCGTCACGGTGTTACTAAATGTTGTGTTGTCGAGACTTACTTCAAAGCCGGTAGGCGCAGTAACCAGGATGCCTGCCAGCATATTGGCGCCAGAAACGGTGAAGCTCGTAGAAGATGATGGTGTGCCCTGTGTTGTGGTTAAAGCAGTTAGCGTACCCGAAGTAGTAATAACAGGTGTTAGTTGAAAGGTAAACCCGCTGAGCGTTGCCGTCCCGTCAGCAGTTGAAACCGAAATACTGCCCGTGGCGCCACTACCTACTACAGCCGATATACTCGTTGGTGATGATACCTGGAATGATGAAGCAGAAGTCCCGCCAAAACTTACCGCAGTGGTGCCGGTAAAGTTTTTACCAGCGACGGTTACCGTTTGCCCTTTCATGGCAGAGGCGGGCGAAAAAGAGGTTATTACCGGAGCGCCAACAATATTGTTATGAAGAAGAGTCAGGCTTGTATAGCTGTCGGAACCTACTATGTCGTTTTTGCCGTCGCCGTCTATATCGCCTATTACCGCCACATTTGTGTTCATGGAAAGTATTACCTGGCTGCCGAATGACAAAGCGCCCGCTGAATTATTCGGAAAAACAATATTTTGACCCCCGGTAATGGCCAGGATATCTGGTTTGGTATCCCCATTAATATCTCCGATACTTAGGGACGTAACAGTAGCTTGAGTAGCCATGGTTACTGGTGCGGCAAAGCTGACTGCGGAACTTGTGCTTGCGTTCTTGTAAACATATATGCCGCTTGAATTAGGTGCAATAAGGGCAACGTCCATTTTGCCATCACCGTCGAAATCAGCAATATATGCATTATGAGGCGAGGGGGTGCTAGCTGATATATCGGTCTTGACAAAGGAGCTGCTTTTCCCGGTGGCGGTAGTATTTTTCATTATGGTAAATCCCAAATCATCGCCAACTATCAGATCTTTTTTTCCATCCCCATCTATGTCTGCAGCCTGTATCGATTTTAACGATGTGCCCGCTGCAACGTCTTGCCTTGCCGCAAATGATGACGATGATAGAGAGCCTTTTATGCTGTTGTTTTTATATATGGACAGATAACCGGAATTTGCAGCTACAATTTCCGGTTTACCGTCTCCGTCAAGGTCTGTAATTGCTAGCGCATAACAGCTACCGTATGTGGTTAGCTCCAGTTTTTGGCTAAAGGACTGACTGTTGATTACGCCGACAGTTGCTGTATTTCTGAAAATAGCTATTGAATTCTGGTCAGCATATGGAACCACTATATCCGGCTTGCCATCGCCATCGAGATCAGCAACCTGCACATCCTCAATGGAATAAGTTAAACCCGGAGTGGTGGGCTGTATTGTTTCGGCTAAAGTAAATGAGCTTGAAGTAAGTGACCCGTTAGTCGAAGTATTCTTGTATATTTTTATAGTAGCATTCCAAAAGTCGGCGATAACCAGGTCCAATTTGCCGTCGCCGTCGATGTCTGCCAGTTTCAAGAAAACAATCACTCCGCCCTGACTTGCGCTTATGGAAGCCGTGCTGAACGATTTTGAAGTAAATGTTTTGTTTTCACTTTCATTAAAAGTTACCATAAATGGTACGGATGAAGAACCTTGCAAGCTGTTTGAAGCATTTAAAACAGTTATTGGATCGTAGGTTGACCCCACTGGAGCAATAACTTTTAATGAAG
>JAICXZ010000605.1 GCA_025934475.1 Mucilaginibacter sp.
AGAAAACTGATGAGGCCAATTGTAAACGATTGGCCATCTATTGCCACAGATGTACTTGGTCCGCTGCATTATCCGGATCATCCGATTGCAATGGCCAAGTTTGGATTAAAAGCACTGCCCTCAGCTGCAACTTTGGCCAGGAGGTTTAAGACAGAAGAAGTTCAGGGTTTTTTGGCCGGAATGGGGGCTCATTCCATGCAGCCACTGACGAAACTAACCACAGCGGCCGTAGCGCTGGTATTAATGACATCTGGCCATTTGAAAGGGTGGCCCCTGCCGAAGGGAGGCACGCAAAAAATTGCCGATGCACTTGCATCGTACTTTCTTTCACTGGGTGGGAAGATCGAAACGGATTTCTACATCAAATCACTTGAACAATTGCCGTCGTCGCACGCTGTTTTATGTGACATTACGCCAAGGCAATTGTTGCAAATAGCAGGTCACAAGTTTTCCAGCATCTACAAATGGCAGTTGGAAAGGTACCGTTACGGAATGGGAGTATTCAAAATCGATTGGGCATTGGATGGTCCTATTCCTTTTGAAGCCGAGGAATGCAGGCAAGCCGGAACTACGCACATCGGTGGTACATTAAGCGAGATAGCCTCATCGGAAGAACAGGTTTGGCAAGGCGGCCACCCCGAAAAACCTTTTGTTTTGTTGACGCAGCAAAGCCTGTTCGACTCTACCAGAGCGCCAGAAGGTAAACAAACCGGCTGGGCCTATTGTCACGTCCCTAACGGTTCGACCGCTGATATGACAGATGTTATCGAAAAACAAGTGGAGCGTTTTGCGCCGGGTTTCAGGGATAGGATTTTGGCAAAGCATACCATGAATCCAAGCCAGATGCAGGAATATAATCCCAACTACATCGGCGGCGATATCAATGGTGGTGTTATCGACCTTGGCCAACTGTTTACCCGCCCAGCGTTGCGGTGGTCGCCATATCGAACTTCCGCAAAAGGCTTATATATCTGTTCTTCAGCCACACCTCCCGGCGGCGGCGTGCACGGAATGTGTGGGTATTGGGCTGCAAAAAGGGCGTTGAAGGATGTATTTTCAATTAACGTTAGCTTGTTCTGACTATAGGCAATTTACCACGCCATTCGCCAACCGCCTCGCGCTTGAATAGTTACTTCACCTCAATCACCTTCGTCCTCGCCGAAATTCCATTCTCATTAAACGCCTCAATCCGGAAATAATAGGGGAGTCCCTTCTCCATGCCATTGAAAAAGTATTCGTTTTTGCCGTAAACCATAATATTGCTGTACAGTTTATCCGGTGCTATGCCTGTGTAAATGGTATAACCAATGGCATTGTCAACCGGCGACCATCTGATCCACGAATTACGGCGTTCGGTATCGCCGCGCAGCACCATAAACTCTTTCACGGTATCCGGTTTGGCGCCGGAACCTTTTCCAAATGCCCGGAAACCCGACAGCGCGAATTTACCTGTCGGCATGTGGATATTTACGATTTTCAGGTAACGGGTTTTAATCGGCTTTTCTAACTCGATATAATCATGAGGTACATCGGTTTGGTTTCTGCTCTTGTCAATTAACACTTTCCAGTTCCTGCCGTCAAGTGAAGAGTAAATAACGTATTGGGTATACACACCCTGCGATTTACCCAGGAATTCCACATCCTGATCAGCATAGTTTAACTGTATCGCGTTTACGGTGCAAATCTCACCAAGATCGCTTTTTAGCCATTCGCCCTTGTTGGCTGTTTTGGCACTCCAGTAAGTTTTGATATCCTCATCAACGGCATAATTTGCGTGGTAGCCGCCAAGGCTTGATGATACTTCAACCGGTTTCTCGTAATTGAGGATCATCCAACCGGTAAAATTGCCTTTAACATGATCCTCTTTGCCATCCGGTAAATATTGCGGGTAATCGCCATAAGCCGTGTTGCAATAGAGAATGCCGTCTTTATCAAATCCAGCAGGCCAGAAGCCGATCCGGCGTTCGAAATTGTTTTTGACATTGATCACCATGGTCGAAATATGCCAGTAGTTGCCATATTTGTCCTGCCACGTGGCGCCATGTCCTGCACCTTTAGCGAAGCCTCCAGGTTTGTAAGAAAACGGATTGTGTTTTTGGTAAGTAAATGGTCCCAATGGTTTATCACCCACCAGCACACCATCGGCGTAGCCACGGCCTTCGGTGCCAGAACCCCCAAATTGCAGGTAATATTTGCCATCGTGCTTGGTCATCCATGAACCTTCCATAAAGCCACCAAGGAAAACATTGTCATTGTTTTCCCCGAAACGCTCCCAACCATGCTCGGCATAGTTTAAATGCGCGGTCTCCACTTTTGGTCCGATAGGGTCAAAAGTTTTGGGATCAATCTCCTGCCCGTATAGCGGTAGTGTATTGCTGGAGCCATGATAGATATAAATGCGACCGTCATCGTCCCTGAACATCCCCGGGTCCCAGGCGCCCACTTTGAAATAGTCTCTGGCCGCTTTCCAGACGTTGTGTACAGGGTCCGTGCTCATCCAAAGGGTAAAATCTTTATTGTAGGTAGAGCCGATTACCAGCAGTGTGTCGCCCATAACCAAAGTCGCAGGGGCGCAAAGGTTATCGCCCTGGTTTTCATTATACGGTCTCAGAAAACTGCGGTAGTTAAAATGCCAGTGCAGCATGTCATCACTATACCAATAGCCCCATTGATTGGTGGAGAAAAGATAGTATTTGCCTTTAAACAGCGTTATCGTTGGGTCGGCCGTAGCGCGGTGGCGGCCCCATTTCGAAAAATCTTTAAATGGTGTATACCCGTAATCGAGGTTGATGGGGTTGCAATAGGTGAGCCGTTTTTGCTGTGCGGTTGCCGCCGCACTTAATACAAAAGCGAAAAATAACACCAGCAGGTGTTTGAGTGATCTCATAAGACGAACGGTTTATAAAGAGTTCGCTAATATAGACCGATTTGTCAGGTGTTTAATCGACACATAGTATATGAGCAATAAATGATGTACTATTTGCCGAGCGATTTTTCTATCTCCGTAGCAAAATCGATATCGGATTGCGTCACCCCTCCGGCGTCATGCGTGTTGAGCTTTAATGTCACCTTATTATAAACGCCCGACCAATCCGGATGGTGATTGAGTTTTTCGGCAATGAAAGCCGCTTTGGTCAACAACACATAGGCTTCAAAAAATGTCGGAAAGGTAAAATTCTTTACAATGGCGTTGTCCTGGTATTTCCAGTCTTTAAGACTGGTCAATTGATCGTTGATCTCTTGTTC
>JAICXZ010000115.1 GCA_025934475.1 Mucilaginibacter sp.
ATTTCTAACAATATAGCCGAAGGCAGCGGCTCTGCCTCAAAGAAGGAGTTTGCACGCTTCCTTAATTATTCGCATCGGTCCTGTTTTGAGAATGCGAACATCCTTATCGTCCTTCATCGAAGAAAATATATTTCTGACGAACAACTGAATCATTTTTTGGAGGAATTAAATAAATTAGCCCGAAAAATCAGTAGTTTTCAGAAGTATCTTAATACAGAAAATAACTAATTAACATAAGTATTCAACTTACGCATTGCTGTGGCCTAATAACGCCATGCGCCATGCGCCAACCACAAAGCAAATGAACATTGATAGAAACGAGTTCAGGAAGTATGCTGTAAAGCATCATCGTATTAATAGCCTGTATGTAGATAAATTTATCGGTAACGTTGAAAGGGCAAACTTTCCGACCGGTATCGCCACGACCGGGATGACCCCGTATATCATCGAGGAGCGCCAGCTGAATGTAGCCCAGATGGACGTGTTCTCTCGTTTAATGATGGATCGTATCATCTTCCTGGGGGACGCGATCTATGACAACATTGCCAATATTATTCAGGCACAGCTGCTGTTTCTGCAGTCGGCAGATAGTAAACGCGATATTCAGATCTATATCAATTCACCTGGTGGCTCGGTATATGCAGGTTTGGGAATCTATGATACCATGCAGTTTATTTCGAACGACGTAGCAACAATCTGTACTGGTATGGCGGCATCAATGGCCGCGGTATTGTTAGTTGCCGGCACCAAGGGTAAGCGCGCCGCACTGCCACACTCAAGGGTGATGATCCACCAGCCATCAGGCGGTGCTCAGGGGCAGCAGTCGGATATCGAAATATCTTACCACGAGATCACCAAATTGAAGAAAGAATTGTACCAGATCATCGCAGACCATAGCGGTGCATCGTTTGAAAAGGTTGACAAAGCTTCTGACCGTGATTACTGGATGATAGCCGAGGAGGCCGTAGAATTTGGCATGGTTGACGAAATTTTGCGCGGCAGCGGTAAAAAATAACAATAAAACAACAAGGTCATTTACAACGTATTAATAATAAATACGTAAATGGGAACGTTGCATTAATGCGATATTTTCAGTAATTTTGATCGAATACGACCGTGATGAATAAGAATAGCAAAGAGATAAGATGTTCATTTTGCGGCGCCGGCAAGCAGGATTCGCTCATGCTCATCGCTGGTCTGGATGCTCACATTTGCGATAAATGTGTGAACCAGGCTAACGAGATTTTGGCCGAAGAACTTAAGGTTCGTAAGGTGAAAACTTCGCCCTCGTCGCCGGCTCTATTAAAGCCATCCGAGATCAAGTCTCATCTCGACCAGTATGTTATTGGCCAGGATGATGCTAAAAAGATCCTTTCGGTAGCCGTGTATAACCACTACAAGCGCCTTAATCAGCGTGTTGAAAAAGATGAGGTTGAGATTGAAAAATCGAACATCATCATGGTGGGGGAAACCGGTACAGGTAAAACTTTGCTGGCCAAAACGCTTGCCAAAATCTTGAACGTTCCATTTTGCATTTGCGACGCGACAGTATTGACTGAAGCTGGCTATGTAGGCGAGGATGTCGAAAGTATCCTGACCCGGTTGTTACAGGCCGCGGATTACGACGTGACCGCCGCTGAAAAAGGAATTGTCTACATCGACGAAGTCGACAAAATTGCCCGCAAGAGCGACAATGCCTCTATTACCCGCGATGTTTCCGGAGAAGGTGTTCAGCAGGCTTTGCTGAAAATATTGGAAGGTACTATGGTGAACGTTCCGCCGCAGGGTGGGCGTAAGCACCCGGATCAGAAGATGATCACGGTAAATACCAACAATATCCTCTTCATCTGCGGTGGCGCTTTTGATGGCATCGAAAAGAAGATCGCCAACAGGCTGCGTACACAAACTGTGGGTTACAAGTTTAAAAACAGCGATGGTGACATCGATCTGAAAAACTTGTACAGATACATTACGCCGCAGGATTTGAAATCGTTTGGTTTGATCCCTGAGCTGATCGGACGTTTGCCGGTGTTGACCTATCTGAATCCTTTGGATAGGGAGGCCCTGCAAAATATCCTGGTTGAGCCTAAGAACTCCCTGCTGAAGCAGTATAAAAAGCTGTTCGAGTACGAAGGTGTCAAACTGGAGTTTGAGGAAGAGGTGCTGGATTTTATTGTCGACAAAGCGATGGAATTTAAGTTAGGTGCACGTGGGTTGCGTTCGATCTGCGAAGCCATCATGATCGATGCGATGTTCGAATTCCCCTCCAAAAAAGACATCAAGCGATTGAACGTAACGCTGGACTATGCCAGGGAGAAATTCGAGAAATCAGATCTGAAAAAATTAAAAGTCGCTTAATAATAACAACAAGTTCTAAAACATATATTTGTATAACAAGCCCTGGTGAAACGCCGGGGTTTGTTGTATATATACCAATCGAAAAGGCTTGTCGTGTTGATCCATTACAACAATTAGTATAATAGTCCTATGAACGAAGAAAAAGACATCAAGAAAGAATTAGCCGAAACAGCAGTTCCCGAAGTAAACACACCAATAAAACCTGGCTTGAAGACGAAGGCAGCGATAGTAGCCAACTGGCTGCCTCGCTATACCGGCAGAGCCCTGGATCAATTTGGCAGCTACATTATCCTGACCAACTTCTCCAAATACCTGCAGCTTTTTTCTGAATGGAATGACAACGCTCCTATCATAGGCCTTGATAAGCCAATGCAGAGCGTATCAGCGAATGGTATTACTATCATTAATTTCGGTATGGGTAGTTCAGTTGCTGCGACTATTATGGATTTGCTGACTGCCATCAAGCCCAAAGCAGTGGTATTCCTGGGAAAATGTGGCGGACTTAAAAAGAAGAACAATGTTGGCGACCTGATTCTTCCGATTGCTGCCATTAGGGGAGAGGGAACCTCGAATGACTATCTTCCTGCCGAAGTACCCGCACTACCCGCTTTCGCATTACAAAAGGCGATCTCAACCACCATCCGTGATTTTGGGCGCGACTATTGGACCGGAACCTGCTACACCACCAATCGCCGTGTTTGGGAGCATGACAAGGAGTTTAAAAAATACCTGAAAACACTGCGCGCGATGGCCGTAGATATGGAAACCGCTACCATTTTTACAACAGGATTTGCCAATAAGATACCTACAGGAGCATTGCTGCTTGTTTCAGATCAGCCGATGATTCCCGAAGGTGTGAAAACAACAGAAAGTGATACGGCTGTTACCACTCAGTATGTTGAAACGCATCTGCGGGTCGGCATTGAGTCGTTGAAACAACTAATCAATAACGGTCTTACAGTAAAACATTTGAAATTTTAGTTGATTGAGTCAGATGAAGTTGAATTGGCTCTTTCGGCGGTCGTCTAACTTAATCAACCACTTAACCCAATCAACTTAATCAACTACTCTACTGTCATCTTCTTCATCCCTTCTCGCCCATAAAACACAGGGAAATACATCATCTCGGCTTTGGCAGGGTTCAAATGATATATGCCGCCGTATCTTGGCATTAACTCAACTGTAAAAGTGTAAGTGCCTTCTTTCAGCTTGCGACTGAAAATGCTTACGCGATCTTTGAAATACTCACGGTGTGTTTCGTTTTGCCAGTATTGATCTTTGCTCTCATATGAACAGCCGGCGGGTATTGGAATATTGACCATCACGTAATCGGCGTCTCCCTTAACTTTGACTTCTGCTTTTAATTGTACAGCTTCGCCGCCTTTCAACCTCGTTATCTTGTCGCCTTTTTTCTCGAACCAGGTCTCTACTGTGAAGTCCTTGCTAACCTTTTCGGGATTCTTGTTCCAAAATTGCTGATAACCGGTAATATAAACAGGTAGCGCGCCGGTTTTGGCTACGTTCAGTTCATCCCCGGTGAAAGTGGAAGTGTACGGGAATTTCGCTACAGTCTCATTCTTAGCGCCGGATAAAGTAAGGGTAGAAGGTTTTACCTGGCCGCCGCTCTCTACCAAAACGTCGGGCAGTATGGTTCCCAGTATCAAAGAGGTTTCGTAGGTATTGCGCCAGTCGCCGGTGTGACGCTGTTCCAGGACGTAGCCTCTTATCTTTTGCAGCAATTCGGGATGCTTGCCCTCATTTCTTAATATTTGGTAAGCCAGCACGCTGAGCTGGATGGAATTGTCAAAGAAACGATAATTTTCCTCGCCCCAATAAATGTTGCCAAACATGGTGTGACGCATCGTCATCAGAACGCTATCGAGGCTAACAGTAATTCCAGCTTGTTGCTTCAATAGGATAAGTCTGAACTGATCATATTTTGAAGGATTCTTTTCTGTTCTGGCACGACGATCCAGGGTATCACAATACTTTTGATAGTTGACCTTCGCATCCAATTTCTTCAATATTTGCAGGCAGCTTAACTTATCGGCTCCTTTATAGCTCTCGAGCCGGTAAATCAGCAGATCGATTAGTTTTTGCTTATCCAGGTTGGTATTATAGCCTAGTTCCTGCGCCTCCAGCAGCGCTTCAGTGGCGTGGAGACTGATCCAAAGCTCCTCGCCCGTATCTTTCCACCATCCCCACGTACCGTCAGCCCTGCGGTTTTCGATTAGCTTTTTAACGATCCGCCCGATGTTCCTGTCCCATTTAAAAGGCTCCTTCAAAAAGGCCATAGCTCGCTTTTCTACGAGCAGCCCTTTCAATTTCGATGCCAGTTGCTCGTTGCACAGGTATTGATAGTTTCTTAGTTTTTGGGTTTCGTGCAATATTGTCGGTAATAACGAGGCTTCGGCCCTGAAGGTAACCGGCCCCATTCCGGGATCAAACTTCATATTTACTGTTGTATCCTTTTCCAGCGCCGCAAATATGCCCTTGGTCTCCTCTGTGCCTTGTTCAACCAAAGGGATTTTCCGCATCTCCCCATCGAAATAGCCATTATCACGTTTGATAGAGTATTCGAAAGTGAGACTGTCGGTGCCTTCGGCAGTAACACTCATAGTATCGATATGAGCATTTTTAACGCTTAAAGTATCGTTGATAATCAACTTGCCATTATAGCTGAAGCTCCTGCCCGTTTTTACGTTTTCAGCGGTATAGTTCATTACTTTACCGATCACGTTCATCTGGTCGCCCCTCACTGCAAATTGTGGTGATACAAGGTTCGCGCTTACGGGTCTAAACGATTTGATTTGCGCTTCATGGAAGCCCACCTGTTTTTGCGCGTTTATTGCGATAACAAATGTGCGCCAGTTGGTTATGTCATCCGGGAATGTGGTTGTAAAGCCCGCTTTGCCTTCGGCGTCAGTAACCAGTTTGGGCTGCCAGTACGCGTAGTCCGAAAAGTTTTTACGCAGTTTTTGCTCTCCGGCCGGCAGCTTCGAAATATCGGCGTCAGGTAAAGACGAAGAGGTCGTACTTTTTTTGGTGACAATAATAATTGCTCCATTAGCGGCTTGTGCTCCATACAAAGCCGTCGCAGCCGCATCTTTCAATATCGTAATGTTTGCAATACTACCTGGACTGATAGAACCCATACTTGTCATAGGCACACCGTCTATAATAAATAAGGGGCTTTTACCGGCTTCGACTGACTTAAACCCTCTTAACATGATGGTACCCGGTGCTGATGTAGAATCTAATGTAAATACGCCTATTGCGGCAACTTTACCCTGAAGGGCCTGGTAGGTATAGTTGTTTTCGATCGTTGTAATTGAGGCTACGGCATAAGCGAGGTCTTTTTTGCGAACCGAACCATAACCTACTACCACTACTTCGCGCAGCTCGCTGGAAGTTGGAACAAGCGCTATTTTCAGATCCTCACCTGGCCTAAATGACACCTGGCTGGTTTGATAGCCGATATAGCTGACTACAAGGCTCCCTGGTGCCGCCACATTTAACACAAAGCGGCCCTTTGTATCAGTTACCACACCGTAGCTGGTACCTTTTAACTTAACAGTGCAGCCAATTACGGGCTGCTTGTCATCGACGCCGATGACCGTGCCTGCAATCCGGTTGGTCAAATTGTGTGTGTCCAGATACCTATCATTAAAGGCTTCCTTGATCTTCAATGCATCGTTCTCAATATCAAAATCTGAGTTCTCACTGGCGCTTGTCCGGTTCTCGATCACTTTATTGATCTTGATGCTCAGCGAGTCGGGCCGGTGGGTTGCTTTGACAAAGAATTTGTAGTAATTGAATCCTGCTGCCTTTACTTCAATATTCTCTTTCAGATCGTAATAGTTGTTTTTCAAAAGGAAAAGCGCGCGATATTTTCCTTTCGGTAATCTATCAAAATCGGTTATTGAGCCCGGATATATACGTACGAAATCCAGGTCGTTATATCTGTAAAGTATCACATTCTTGATAAAAGGGGTAGGGTTTGCTTTATTGCCATCTCTCACCAATATAAGGCGCCCGTAGTCTTTCCCAAATACCTCAGTATTATTAAAAAGTATTTGCGAATTACAGCGAAAGTCGAGAAACTGCTGCCATGTGCTATCAGCTGCTGCCTGGGTTAATACATATTGACCGTAGTTGTCGGCGCCTGCTGTTTTTGATAACACGATAGGAACGGTATGAACCATGCTCTTTTGTTTGAGCAGACCGGGCAGAAAAAGGTACGAATAGCCGGCCTCAGCCATAAAGTTCATCGGTTTTTTCCCCTGAACCGAAAGAGTTGCATAGTTTTCCGCAAGGGGGCCGGTCAGCACCCCGTTGTTGTACACAAATGGGGTATTGACTCTGACCAGGTTATCGCCCTGCTGTAGAAGAGCCATTTTGGTCCCGAAATTATTGTCCATCTGAATCATATATCCATTTAGCAGGTTCGATTCATAATAACTTAGCGTATCCGATTCCTTTGTGGCTTTCACACTATCTTCATTGACGCTGAGAATAAGCTTTTTCGATTTTTCAACAAACACGCTATCCATTTTAATATTGGCGTGGAGCGTCCTGAACCGAAGCAGGTGCTTGCCGGGCGTTACTCTAAAGCTATAGTGTTGTTCCTGTTGGGCCTGGCTAAAGTATACCGGCCGCTCATCAATATAAAGGATATGAATTGGATCGGGCGCGCCGTTTTTAATGACGAATGGTGCTATTTGGGTAATGTTATCGGGATTGTTTTCTTCGATACGGTACACGGGCGCCGGATGCGTAAATTGGAAATAAGCGATACTGTCGAGCCTCATCTCGGTGCCCCATCTTTTCCAGTTCAGATTGATAGTTCCGGTTTCTGAAACATCTTCCTTAGTTAGTGCCAAAGCCTCCTTCCGGCGTTTATATGATATCCCGAGATAAGGCACTGTCGGTGAATAATAGTTTTCAAACTTTTTAGTTAGCGACCATGCGGTGAGATCGGTATTTGGGACGGGCCGGCCTTTGTTATCCGTTACCACCACAACGGAAGTTACCTGTTGCCCCGGATACACCGTAGCCGGTTGTTTTACGTTTACTGTCAATAATTTATCCTGGTATGCTATTTCGGTTTTTTCGCTGTTCTCTTTACCGCCCCAGATGTAGTTGACCATGAATGTTACCAATTTATTGCGGTTGTAGGCTTTGCGATAGAAGAAGTCGCCTGTTCCGTTTCCCTGGTCAATCAATTTGTTTGCGGCAAACACCGAATACCAAAAATGTATGCGCCTTGGATTGGTAACCTGTACAAAAAGCGAATCGGCTGTACGTTCGCCCGAAACAGAAAGGTTCGGTGATTCTTCCTTGAGTTCCACGTCATATTCGACGCTGTCCGTTTCGATGTTGTAAATGCTTACGTTGGGGTTGATTGGTGTGATAGTCGGAAGCGTCACGGTAGTTTTCGTCAGCGTATCATCGTTGGCATTCATGCTGCTGATCAGTGCTTTGGCTGTGGTTGGTTTACCCATGTCCAGGTAGGAGACAACCAGGCTGTCATTGACCAGGCTAGCGTTTATATTAAATCG
>JAICXZ010000654.1 GCA_025934475.1 Mucilaginibacter sp.
GCAAGTAATCGATATTATCAATGGTTATGAATATGATTACATCGTGCTGGCCAAATTCATGCGGGTACTGTCGCCCAACTTTGTGACTTGCTTCCGGAATAAAATCATCAATATTCACCACTCGTTCCTGCCCGCATTTGCAGGCGCCAATCCTTACCGCCAGGCATATGAGCGGGGCGTGAAGCTGATAGGCGCTACGGCACACTTTGTAACCGATGAACTCGACGAGGGACCGATCATAGCACAACAAATTATCTCCGCCGACCACTCCCTCACAGCCGCTGATATGATGCGGGCAGGCAAAGAAATAGAAACTTCCGTGCTGGCTAAAGCACTGCGGGCAGTTTTTGATGACCGCGTGTTCATTTACAAGAATAAAACCGTCGTTCTGGAGTAACTAGCTGAACTGAATTGTATCCGGACCCGATATCTTGGTGACATGGCAATTACAGCCTCCGGAGATTTTAAATATGGTTGTTATAACCTGTCCTGTTGCCGGGTTGGTTGCTGAAACCCGGATATTGTCTCCTTCTGTTGACAGGTCCTTTATATCGTTATCATCAAGGATCTCCATGTAGCCACCATTATAACCAAGCCCTTCGGGTATAGTGTGCATGATGGGTTTATTGGTACGGAGGTCAACCACAGTGAAATTGCTTACTGAAACGGGGTTATTATTCTTGTCTACGAAATGGACGCCAACCGAAGCAAACAGATCGGTGCAAACCTGTGTACCACAAGCCGTCTGTGTATTCTTCTTGCAGGCGGATAAACACAAAGCAGCTACGACAAATATCCAAAGACTCCTTTTCATCGCTCCTTAATTTATTAACCATTACGGCAGAAGCAATAAGTATGTAACAACAAATGAATTATTTATAAAAACTCATGGCCGTATTGAGTATTTCATCAATTACTTCAACCGGGATATCTTTTTCCGGGTCGATAAAAATGATCTTCATACGGGCGCGGCTTTCCTGTATCAGTAAAGGATGATCTATTTTGCGCCCTTCAACTACCCCAAGGTAAGGCAGGCTTTTCTTTTCGTGCACCCACAGGTAGCAAAACATCTTACCTTTATAACAATAGAACGGCATCCGGTATTTCCAGGCTTCGGTAATATTGGGATCGAAATTGATCAAATGATCGCTTAGAAAAAGCAGGCAACTTTTTACAGGTTCTTCCTTTCCCAGAAAGTAGTTATCAATATCGCGTAGCATGGTTATTCCTGGTACAGCTTTATTGATGCTTTGATAATTGAATCGATTGTTTCAAAGGTAGCGCCGCATTGGGGTCAATCAAAAATATTTTGATACGGGAGCGATCTTCAAACATGAGGGCTGGATGGTCGATCCATTTGCCATCGTTGAAGCCCACGTAATACATTTTCAGTTTTTGATCCATCCTCAGATAACAAAACCGATTGCCATGGTATAAAAACGAAGGCATATTGAATTTCCAGGCTTCTGTGAAATCTGGACCATAATCAAGAATATGTTTCCGCAAGGATAATAGACAATCGCTGTGAGGTTCTTCGAGTTGGAGGTAAAAGAGATCGAGCGGGTTCATGGTCAGTAATTGATGATAATGACCAAATCGTCTTTCCCGGTCTGCTTCAACCCGTGTGAGCTACCTGGACGGGTGAGTATGGCGTCGCCCGTTCTGACTGGAAAGCTTTTGCCATTCATCTGCATTTCGCCAGCACCGCTGATGACATAGTAGATTTCATCTTCCTTTTGCAGGTGATAACCGATGGCCGAACCTGGGTGCAGTACCCGCTTGCGAAAAGTTAGTTTCAAGCTGTCAGCCTTAGCAAAGAAACTGTAGCCGGTTGTATTGCCACCACCGTTATGCGTACCGGGTTCGTTTTTGGCAATGTCTTTTTCGTGCTCGAGGATGTAGGGTTGTTTGGATTGGGAAAAAGCCAAAACTGGGAGGACGAAAAAAATAGCCACCAATAAAGTTTTCATGAGGAATAGTTTATAAACAAAAATAGCGATGAAGTAGAAACCGGCAGTGCTCAATTAACTGTGTCATCTAATAACCTATTGCCAAAATAAGTATTTAAGTCTATGCGAACAGCTGTCCAGCCAAACGTTTGCCCCTGCCATTTAGTCGATTAAGTTCACATATTCGTCCAATGCCTTTTTCAGTGCGTCGCTTAGCGTTTCATCGTCATATCTTATTGATTCACCGAAACGCATAATCACTACAGTAAACTTGTTTGTGTCTCTTAATCCGTCGTTTTTAAGAAGGATAACATCGCCATTCTTGCCAATAAGATTAAATACTTCCAATATTTCGCCATTGGAAAGCTCATTATAGGATTCAAGAAACTTTTTAAGCTGCTCCATTTTTTATTCCATCACCCTCACCTTCAAATAACTCGGATGCTCTTTAGAAGTATATAGCTTATGCGTTTCCTTCTTAAAGTCCGTATCCTTTGCTTTCATAATATCCTGGAACTGCTGGGTATTACGGTCAATAAGCGGGAAGCAAGTACTTTCCACTTGAACCATAATACGATGCCCTTTTTTAAAGGTGTGCAGGATATCCTGTAGTTCGAAATTCACCGGTGTTATTTGGTTTGGCACAAAAGCTTCGGGCTTGCTGATATTGTTCCTGTATTTGCCGCGCATTTCCTCGCTGCGCACCATTTGCTCATAGTGCGACATCATGACGCCTTTAGCTGTAAACTGGTTGTTTTTCGCCGAATCGGGATACACATCAATCACTTTAACAATCCAATCAGCATCAGTCCCTGTGATGGCCACTTTCAGATCAGCCCAGATGTTGCCAGCCAGCGTTACGTCGTGATCCAGTACATCGGTTTGATATGTGAGCACATCAGGCCTGCTGGAAGCAAAGCGTTGATCGCCGTCCATGTATTCACGCTGCATTCCCATTACAGTTGGCCCGTAAAAAGGCACAGGTTTATTAGGGTCGGATACAAATTCGTCGTATGAATTGGCTGCTTCC
>JAICXZ010000808.1 GCA_025934475.1 Mucilaginibacter sp.
GAAAGAATTTGTGAAGATGCACGGAGGAACCATTGCCCTTGAAAGTGAGCCCGATTATGGCACCTGTTTTACCATCAGTATTCCTGTTAAAGAGCTGTTTGAAGATCATCCGGTAGCTAAACCTGAATTTGGCGAACATGTTGTACATGCTTTGAAAATAGCAGAAGATGCACCAGGCGCAAATAAGAAACCTGCTATTCTACTGATTGAAGACAACGACGATCTCCGATTCTACCTCAAGGACAACCTTCGTAATACGTTCCACATTATTGAAGCAACCAACGGTAAAGACGGCTGGCAAAAGGCATTGGCGCTGCATCCAAAATTGATTGTGAGCGATATAAATATGCCCGGCATGAATGGCATCGAATTATGTAAAAAGATCAAAACCGATAGCCGTACCTCGCAAATTCCGGTTATCCTGCTAACAGCTTTGACAGGTGAAGAGGATCAGATGGCTGGTTTGGATAGTGGCGCCAGTGATTATGTAGTGAAGCCTTTTAACTTCGAAATATTGCTATCGAGGATCCATAACCTGCTCAGAACTCAGCAGGCGATGAAGAATACTTACCAGAAGCAAATAGATATACAGGCCCAGGAAATAGAGGTAGTCTCCGAGGACGAAAAGTTTGTGAGGACCGCCCTGGAGTATATCGAGGCCAATGTTGCTAATACTTCTCTGTCCGTCGAAACTCTTAGCGCTCATTTGAATGTGAGCAGGGGCTCGCTTTATAAAAAGTTATTGACCCTTACCGGTAAAACGCCTGTCGATTGCATACGTACTATCCGCCTGAAACGGGCCACGCAATTGCTGGCTAAAAGTCAGCGTAATATAGCGAGCGTGGCTTACGATGTTGGTTTTAACAACCCTGCTTATTTTGCCAAAGTGTTCCGTGAGGAATATGGCATGCTGCCGTCAGATTATGTAGCCGAAATGAAGAATAAAGAACAGGAAGAGGAAGTTAATTGAGCATTCTCGTGTTGAAATGAGCGCTCCGTCTATAATTCAGCGTTTTAGCGGCAGCTGCTTAACATTTTTTCTATATTCAGAACAAATTGTGTTATCCGTGTACAGCAAACGGACGTAGTTTTATCACCGTACATTATTTAACCCAAACGTACGTTGTAGAACACGACTATTAAGAATGAAAAGTTTCTCTCCAATTGCCGCACTGAAGCTCGCGGTATGCTTATCACTGTTCCTTACCACAATAAATTACGCCAGGGCCGAGGTTGTTTCCTATACAAAAAACCAGGATGGCGTTAATTTTAAGCTTAACAAGGGTCGTATGTTTATCCGGGTGTGCAAACCTGATGCAATCGAAGTTAAGTATACCATTTTGGATGCGCTCCCAAATAAAACTTCACTGGTAGTGAACAACCCATGGAAGGAAAAAGTGCCATTTAAGGTGTTGGACCGCAAAGGATCAATTCTAATCTCCACCTCTAAACTTAATATATCGATTGATAAGGCTACAAACTCGATTACTTATACCGATTTAAAAGGCACCGTAATTACTTCTGAAAGTACCGGTAATAAATCAATGAAGGCGACTACTATTGCCGGGATAAATACCTATAACTGCAACACGCAGTTTAACTCGCCGGCTGACGAGGCCTTATTTGGCCTGGGCTGTCACCCGGAAGATTCGCTTTCAATTAATTATAAGGGCAGGGATCAGTCGATGGAGATTAAATATATGACCGGTGCGGTACCTGTACTTTTATCTACAAAAGGGTATGGCCTGTTGTGGGATAATTACTCTGCCTCAAAGTTCTTCGGATCGGAAGCTAATAATACCCAATTCGAATACAGCTCAGAAAGCGGTAAAATGGTAGATTATTATTTCTTTTACGGCCCCGATTTTGATCAGATAATCAACCTGTACCGCATAGCAACAGGCAAAGCGCCGATGTTTGCCAAATGGACATTTGGGTTGTTCCAATCACAGGACCGATATAAAACGCAGCAAGAGATTTTGAGTGTTAAGGACGCC
>JAICXZ010000293.1 GCA_025934475.1 Mucilaginibacter sp.
ATCCACAGCCTGGGCCTCTGCCTCAACTTTCCGTGGTGGCGATAAACGTGGTGGCGCCAATGGTGCCCGCGTTCGCCTGGCTCCGCAAAGAACCTGGGAGGCCAATAATCCGGCGCAATTGGATAAAGTGCTGAATGTGCTGGAAGGCATTCAACAAGAGTTCAACAACGCACAGACCGGCGGCAAAAAAGTTTCACTGGCAGACTTAATTGTACTTGCAGGGTGTGCCGCAGTAGAAAAGGCTGCTAAAGACGCCGGGTACGATATCAGAGTGCCATTTACCCCGGGCCGCGCAGATGCCTCACAGGAGGAGACAGATGTAGAATCTTTTGACTACATGGAGCCTGTTGCCGATGGCTTCCGCAATTACAGGAAAAGGAGAGGGGCCGTTCGCACAGAAGAGTATTTGATTGACAAAGCACAGCAACTAACCCTCACCGCACCTGAAATGACCGTGCTGGTAGGCGGTATGCGTGCTTTGAACGCAAACTATGATAGTTCCCCGCTTGGTATTCTCACTAAACGCCCCGGTCAGCTTACAAACGATTTCTTTGTAAATCTGCTTGATATGGGAACCTCCTGGAAGGCCATTGACGAAGGCAAGGAACGCTTTGAGGGCCACGACCGCAAAACCGGCGAGTTTAGATGGACCGCAACACGTGCAGACCTGGTATTCGGCTCACATGCCGAATTAAGGGCAATTGCCGAGATATACGCAGAAGCCGACGCAGACCGCAAATTTGTAAAGGACTTTGTTGCCGCCTGGAACAAAGTAATGAACCTCGATAGGTTCGATCTGCAATAAAAACTCTTTTTAGCATAGGCAGGCGGCTATTCGCCTGTCTATGTTTAATTTAAATCGCTAGTTTTCAGTTGGTTTCTTATTTTTTCACATAAATCTTGCGAATTTATACCGTAAATCATACTTTTGCACTCTCCAAATCGGAAAGCACTCCTGAATAGCTCAGCCGGTTAGAGCATCTGACTGTTAATCAGAGGGTCGCTGGTTCGAGCCCAGCTTCAGGAGCCAAACTGAACAGGTCAGCGGAAACGCTGGCCTGTTCAGTTTTAGGTGATTTAAAATCGGCCTCTACACAATCAAAAAGAAGGAAAATGCTATTGAGGTTGTTGGTTCGATAATTATTTTCTTGGAAAATCTCATCCCGAAACGCCGTTGTCAAAAAATGTAAAACGACAACACGAACTAAACACAGACCCGTTGACAACGGATCATTCTTTAAGCTCAAGCATTGGCTGAAGACGGCCATCAGTCCGCCACCAAAGATCAATAGCAATAGCCACGCTCGCTTATTGTCATAAGAGCAGTTTTTCATTGTCGGAAAAGAGATGCAAAACGATATATCTAGCCTAAGCTATTACCATTTATAAGTAGCAACTGCCCCGCCAGCAAGCATCGTAGCCGTTTGCTTTGAATTAAATTTGATGTTGAACGTTTGCGCAGTAGTATTGGTGTTTAGCACAATAAGCACCTTTGAACCATCTGTGTTTTTAAAGGCCACGTTAAGCAAGGTGTTCTGCTGATCCGATGCTATGCGCACCGCACCGGGTTTTACAAATTTTGACGCATGGGCTATGATGTAATAGGCCACATTGCGCGTAACATTTGGCCAATGGTAAGCGCACCTAAACAGGTACTGCAACCGCCATTGGTATGCGGGCCATTGTTCGGGTCGGTAGCCAGCACCCATTCCAGCACGTTGCGGCTCCAGTTGCGGGTAGCCCCAATAATCAGGTTGCTCACGTGCCATTTCAGATCGCCGCCAAAATCGCCGCCCTGGAAGGTGGCCTGCTCCGTAAAATAAACATTCTTGTCCGGGTACGCATTGTGAACCGGGGTAATGGCGTTGATGCTGCCGGCATAAAGGTGAAATGCCGAACCATCAACATAGGCGCTCGCGGCGGCATCACCTAAAATATTGGTGGCGTATTCAGGATGATCGCAGTTATGATCGTAGCAGATAATCTTGGATGGCCGCTGGTGGCTCAATTTTTACTACTAAAACAACCCCTTGCGGACCGGGCTGGGGTGCCGGGCCGGGGTCTGGATGTGGAGTGGGCATTGGAGGCACGGTTGGCGGTATTTCAGCAGGTTCGCGCTGAGGATCTTCTTGGGGAATATCCGGCCTGCCAGGATCGCCGGGCCTTTCAATCTCGGGTCGATTAGGAGTGACCGGTCTTTCGTCCGGTTCGTCGGGAAATGTTTTCTTGGCCATGATGTCTGTTTATTTAGCAACAGACTGATTGCGTTGATTGTTTTCTTTCAATTTTTTGCAGAGACAAAAAAGAAAGCAATGCCGGTAATGAGAAATATAAGGCTTACCTGTTTCGTTAAAAATGATGATTTTTGAGGGGAATAAACTTTTTCGGCGATGAAACATATCGTTATCGGCGATCTGCATGGAAAAAATTGCTGGCGGGATATTGACATCGACGCCTTCGATAAGGTTATTTTCCTGGGCGACTATGTTGATCATTGGACATTGCCGGATGCTGAAATCTTTCGAAACCTAAACGAGATAATCGAACTAAAAATAGCCAACCGGGAAAAAGTCGAGTTACTTTTGGGCAATCACGACGTTCAATACCTCTATTACCCGAATTACCTTTGCTCAGGCTTCCGGCCAGGTATGCAACGACTATTAACTGCGCAATTCAATGCCAACAGGCAGCTTTTTAAGATAGCTTATCAAAAAGGGAAATATCTGTTTTCTCATGCGGGAGTGACCAATCAATGGTATCAACAGTTCCTGCAACTACCGCTGATCCGTGAAATACAGGATGAAAACGACAATATTGCCGACTTGCTTAATAAAGCGGATCAAACATCTCAAAGATGGTTGTTGCATCGGGCGGGGAAAGCACGGGGTGGCGAAGGTACCGGTGGTGTAACCTGGGCAGATGCCTCAGAATTAATTGCTGACATGCTTAAAGGATTTCACCAGGTTGTTGGGCACACCATTACAACGCAGGTTGAAATTGCAAACGGTCTTAATGAGTCGGTAACTTTTATTGATGTGTTGGATTACATGACCTATTTTTATGAGATTGATTGTTAATTGAATACAACATAAGATCACTAGAATACAATGAAAACGGCAATGATGCAGGCGATGATCTTCGAAGGACATGGGAAGCCTCTTCTTTTAAAAGAAATTCCTGTGCCCGAACCAGGCGACGACCAGGTGCTGATCAAAATCATAGCATGTGGTATCTGCCGCACCGATCTGCATGTGCTGGACGGGGAACTTACGAAACCAAAACTGCCCCTGGTTCCCGGCCATGAAATCATTGGAACCGTCGCAGCAGCAGGAAAAAATGTTCAGGATATAAAACCGGGCGATCTTGTGGGCGTTCCCTGGTTGGGCTATACCTGCGGCACCTGCAAATATTGCAGGCAACATAAAGAGAATCTTTGCCAGAATGCGAAATTTACCGGCTATACACTCGATGGGGGGTATGCCCAATTTACGGTAGCCTATTCTAAATACTGTTTTAAACTCTCGGAACAATATCATAACCCAGAATCGGCACCATTGCTTTGCGCCGGATTAATAGGCTACCGGTCGTACCATATGATCAACCCGGATGCTCAAAACATAGGCATGTATGGCTTTGGCGCAGCAGCACACATATTGATACAAATAGCCCGGGCGCAGAATAAAAAAGTGTTTGCCTTTACCCGTGATGGCGATGCCAAATCTCAGTCGTTTGCCCGCGAGCTCGGCGCATACTGGGTAGGCGGCGGTGCTGATACGCCACCCGAAAAACTTGACGCCTCCATCATCTTTGCGCCTGCAGGTGAACTGATCCCCAAGGCTTTACAGGACCTTGATAAAGGTGGTACAGTTATATGCGGCGGAATCCACATGAGCCAAATTCCGGCCTTTTCCTATGACCTCCTGTGGGAGGAGCGGGCTGTGCGTTCAGTTGCCAACCTGACACGTGAGGACGGGCTCAATTTCTTTGATCTCCTGAAATCCATCACTGTGCACACACAAACGGAACTTTTTCTATTACCGCAAGCCAATGAGGCTATCGATAAATTGCGCAAAGGGCAGGTAAAGGGCGCTGCCGTACTGGTAATGGATCAGCCCGGTGATTAGGGTGCGGCAATCGTTTCGGGGATAAAAAGTTTGCGCCGGCCAACATTATTGCTTTCCTTTGAAGGTTGTGTTTGCGCACACACCTTCTTTTTTGACTCTTTCTTAATTAGCCGTTTCTTTGTATTTAGTCTTTCGATAATTGAAAATGAAAAAAGTTTTTTTACTGGTATTGTCGGCCTTGATTTGTGAAGGTTCCGTATTGGCTCAGACATACAAGGGGCAGGTAGATTCCAGTTTGATGCCGGTACTGAGCGGGCATTACCAGGATGAGTTTACCCTTGATAAGCCGACAAATCCTTCGGCCTGGAATTCGGAGCAAGGCCCGCATGTGAGCTTCGGTTCAACAGATGATCTGTGTTTCCGGACGGAAGTTCCTCAACTGAAAGAAACTGACACTTGGTCGGGGTGCGGATGGAAGGGTGAGCGCCTGAATGCGCAGATAGTTGTATGGTCCGCCGATACGCTTGAGCAAGTGCGCTTCAAATTAAATGATCTGAAAGGCGCCAATGGTGTTTCGTTAAGCAGGAATAATATTAAGCTGAACATGGTGCGCTATGTGCTGGGAAATTATCCTTACGGATCAAACCAGGGAAGCTGTGGCGATTCGCCGTTTAAAAATGGGTTTTTGCTGCCCGATCGTTTCGAGCAATTTGATCGCTTTGATGTGCCCGGAAAGACAGTAAGACCGGTTTGGGTAAGCATCAATATCCCGGCGGGTACACCAGCCGGACATTACAAAGGAGAAATTGAGGTGCTGGCTACTAAGGGGTTCAAAAAAACATTGGAGCTTAATGTTGAAGTACAAAACCAATTGCTTCCACCGCCTCATGAATGGAAATACCGGCTCGATCTGTGGCAAAACCCATGGGTAATAGCCTGGGATAATCACTTGCAGCCATGGTCGGAGGAGCATAAGCTGCTTTTGAAAAAACACCTGAAACTTTATGCGGATGCCGGGGGCAAATATATCACTACCTATGCGGTGAATTCTCCATGGGGCGACAATTCCTACACCCTTGAAGGTGGAATGGTCGAATCCATCAAACAAAAAGACGGCAAATGGAAGTTCGACTACAAAATATTTGATGAGTACGTAGAGTTGGCGATGAGTGTAGGGATTGATAAAGCGATCACCGTTTATACACCAATCCCGGGCGGAT
>JAICXZ010000305.1 GCA_025934475.1 Mucilaginibacter sp.
AACATAAAAAATAAAACCATAGTGTAATTAAACCGACCGAAAGGATACTTTTCAACGAGCAAAAGATATTTATTCCGCCAAAATATCAAAACATAGTTTATGATATAAATTATTAAGAACAACACGACCATGTCTAAAATAACAGGTATTTTTTTTCCCAACGTCGTAAAAATTCCAAATACGCCAAATTCACTTTGATAAACATGAAAATATTTTAGCCAAAGCATCGTGCTAAGCACAGTTAGCGTAAATATCCAGGAATTTAGAAATAAGGGTTTCCTTTCCCAACCTCTTTCTTTAGGATTATGCCTGAGGTAACGTTGTAAAGCATCGCTCCAAAATAAATAATAATAGTTCTTCATAAATCTATAATTCAGCAGCGTTGCGATAGCTGAGCTGGCTTTTGATGATTTCAATATTGTTCTGCGGCATGTCCTCAAAAAGCGAAGGAAAATTAATGAAAGCATCAAACATGCCCTAAAGCTATACAATTTCGACGAAGTGAAAGCATCAGACAATTTCAAATAAAATTTGCGTAACTAAGAAGTTACATATACATTTGCGTAACTCAAAAGTTACGCGTTTATGCAGAGAGACCTCGTTATTAAATGGTTCTTCAATCATCCGCCAGAAAAAGTATGGGAATGCCTTACCGATCCCACGCTTGTGAATGAGTGGTTTATGAAGAACGACTTCTTACCCGTCGTGGGTCACAAGTTTCAGTTTCACAGCAGGCCGCTGCCAAAAATGGGCTGGGATGGCATTGTTTATTGTGAAGTATTAGAGATCGTCCCCTATCAAAAACTGGTCTATACCTGGAAAGGCGGGCCAAGACCTGGCGTGATCGGGTTGGATACAATCCTGATCTGGACCTTAAGTACTGATGGAGATGGAACCCGTTTAATACTGGAACACAAAGGTTTTTCTGGCTGGAAAAACATCATTGCAAGCATATTTATGGAAAACGGCTGGAAGAAAGGCATCCAGCGCCGTTTCGGACAAATTTTAGACAATTACGTACATGGCACGACTGAACACGGACCCCTTCCAGGCGATTGCGGACACTAACCGCCGCGAGATATTGATGCTGCTTTCGGCAAAAAAAATGTCGATAAACGCTCTGGCTGATAACTTTAACATCAGCAGGCCGGCAGTTTCCAAACATATCAAGGTATTGCACGAAACAGGCTTCGTCCAAATCACCGAAGATGGCCGCGAACGCTACTGCGAACTGAACCCACACGGCTTCGATGAAGTGAAGCAATGGATCACATTTTTCGAGCAGTTCTGGAAACAGAAACTACAAAATCTTGAAAATCTGCTTGATAAACGTGCAACAGAAAGTAAAAATTAAAACAACAACAGACAATGAAAGCAATATCAATTATTTCCATTCCTGTCACCGACCAGCAGGTGGCGAAGGAATTCTATTTAAAACTCGGATTCAAGCTGTTAGCTGAGGCTCCGTTTGATAACCACAAATGGATACAACTGGCATTCCCCGGGCAGGAAGCAGTATCAATCACACTTGTAACATGGTTTCCCAATATGCAGCCTGGCTGCGTAAACGGGTTTGTGATAGATACGGATGATCTCAACAGAGACATTGAAGAACTAGCGGCCAAAGGAATTACAGTAGGCAAAATAGATCAGACGCCCTGGGGCAAGTTTGCGGCTGTTGTGGATCCGGATGGGAATAGGATGAGTTTGCATCAGAAATAATTGTCTGAACTAAGATTCGTAAGATTACAGGATGATAGGATTTTTTTCAACAAGCTGCCGCCCGAATTGATCTTATCATCTTAAAATCCTGCGAATCTTAGTTCAGACAAATTACCACCTATCAAGCCCCAACAACTTCCTCCCCAACGGGCTCAACTCAGCAACCGGGTTTTTCTTCTCACGTTCCAGCGGATCACCAGGGAAGGCGTAACCCTGCATGGCTTCGCGACTCTGCCAGCTGTTGATGCGCCATTGGCGAAGCTCTTCATTATCTTCCTCTGCAGGCATCATCGAAATGTATTGGGCAATGCGCACTTTATTGCCGCTCGTATTCGGCCTGATACCGTGGGGCTCAAGGCTGTTAAAGATGAGCAGGTCGCCTGCTTCCATTTTTACCTTTACCAGTTCAAATCCAGTCGTATCCGGTTTGTAATGGTCGCGATCCTCAGGCTGTGTTAATTTCCAGGTATTGTATGTGCGGTATAATTCAGGTATGCACTGGAAGCCACCCATATTCTCGTCGGTTTGATCGGCCAGCGCCAAAACTCCCTGCACATTTACAGGTTTGGTTTCGGGATCGTAATCCCAGTGGATAAATCCCTTGTATTCAAATCCGGGACGTAACGGAAAGTTGAGGTTTGCCCGGTCAATGGTTACCCATAGTTTTTCGGTTCCCCAAACATCGGCAAAAGCTTGATGCACTCTTGGATATTGCCGATTATCCCACATGTATTGCTGGTTATATATTTCAACCATGCCGGTATTGTTCAGCTCGGTCATCTGCATTTTTACATTGGGGCGTTTGTACCAGCTTTCGATATCGTTGGGATCCTTATCCTCGTATTGCCACAGGTAATCAGCCATGCGTTGAGCTTGCTCTCTCGGAACTGCATTTTTAATAACTACGTAACCGTTCTCGATCCAGAATTTCCAGTCGTCTTCACTCAATACGCGTAGCGGTTGGCCATCGCTTCTATCATTCAGCTTAGTTACGCTCGACTTAGCCGTTGATGGGTTGCCAGGTATTTCCTTATGTGCATTATTTGGCGTCATTGTCATCGTCATCGTCGCCATGGTTTGATTTTCCGTTTTCATGTTTACAATTGATTACGATTCAAAGGTAGAAAGGCTTTGAGCGCCGACTCTCCTTTACAATGACCAATATTTGCTCTGTATTGACCAAATGTTTATTTTTATGTCACGTTAAAAGGCAATGAACGAGATACAGCTGGAAAAAGTGGAGTTTGAACCAGGGAAATCATTTAAACTGTTCTCCCCGCGATTGCGCAATACATTCTTATGGCATTACCATCCTGAATATGAATTGGTGTATGTGGAGGCCGATGCCGGTATCCGTCACGTAGGCTCACATATCTCGGGCTATACCCAAAGCGACCTCGTTTTTATCGGTAGTAACATACCTCATCTTAATTTCGATTACCGCCTCAGGAGCGACTACCACCAGGTAGTGATTCAATTGCGAGAAAACTTTATGGGCGAAGCGATCGGCACAGCACCTGAATTTTCAAATATCAATCAATTATTCAGACGATCTGGCTCCGGCATCGCATTTCATGGCGAGACTAAAGCCGTGGTCGCGAATCGGCTCAAAAGAATCCATGAGCTAACGGCTTATAATCAATTGATTGAGCTGATGGACATTTTCCAGTTCCTGGCGCATTCTTCAGAATATGAGATATTGAATGATGATCACATCAGCCTGCAATTTTTCCTAAAGGATAAAATACGCATGGGCGCCATATATGAATACATCGACGCTAATTATAATTTGAAGCCTGATGTAAATGTTGTGGCCGAAAAAGTCCACCTCACCACGCCCGCCTTTTGTCGCTATTTTAAGCGCCAAACCAAAATGACCTTTACCGATTTCGTAAACCAGTACCGTATCGATATGGCCAAAAACCTACTGATGCAGGATAAGAATATCACGGAGACCTGCTATGCGGTTGGCTTCGAAAGCCTATCCTATTTCAACAAGCTTTTCAATAAAATCGTCGGAAAAAATCCGTCCGCCTTCAAAAGTTCATGGCTCGAAAATAGCACAAAACAGCATTAACCAACTTCAATTAACAATTACAAAATACTTGATAATAAGCGATATAAATAAAAATATCACTCTCAGAAATTGTTAATAACTATTAATAACCCTATTTCATAAGAACCCGTATAAGTCACTGTTTAGGAACTTTTTATGCCCCTAATGATAAAAACTATGAAAAGAGAAATCAGTGGACTTTTGATGATAGGCGTTATGTTCTTTTCGTGCGCAAAGGAACAGGTAAAACCAAATACTACAACTACACAGGTAACAACACAAACTACCGGCACCAGCCAAACGTTACAAACTGGCAGCACCAACACCGGAAGCAGTACTACAACTACCGACGATGTAAATGGCTACCTGCGTGTTAAACTTGCTAAAGATTCTATCAATACCGACGGCATCCTCATCGAATTTAACCCGGCAGCAAGCGCGGCTTATGTGGCTGGCGAAGATGCTCCATCACTACAGGGTTTTGGTGTAGTAAGCCTGGCCAGCCTGTCTAGTAATAACATACCATTGGCTATCAACGAAATGCCCTTAACGGCCAAAGGAGCGTCGATAGGACTACGGGTAAATGTAAAATCGGATGGCGTTTATACGCTTAACATGCAGCAGATCAATGCCGTGCCGAGTACCTATTCGCTTTGGCTGATGGATGGCTACAAAAAAGATTCGCTCGACATGAGATTGTATCCAACTTATGCCTTCAACGTTTATACTGCTGACACTACATCATTTGGAAGTCACAGGTTTAAACTGGTGATAAAGCACCAATAATAACATCCCGAAATTTTTCATTTCAGAACAAACATTAACCCGTTTTAGCTTATCTTGGTCAGGATCAATCTGACCAGATGAAATTCATAGCCATCCTTGTATGCGCCCTTACTTTGGGTCTTGTATGGGCGCTTCAAACACAATTCGGCGACATCCCTCCTATTGGAAAATTTCTTAATCCTGGCACCGGCTTCTGGCAAAATGCTGAAGGAAAGGACAAGGCTAAAGACGAGGAATTAAAACTAGACGGCCTGCAGGGCAAGGTTACCATCCGCTACGACGAACATCGCATCCCCCACATTTTTGCTGAAAACGATCACGACCTTTACTATGTCCAGGGCTATCTGACTGCCCGCGACCGCCTTTGGCAAATGGACATACAAACCCGTGCAGGTGCCGGCCGGTTATCGGAAGTTGTCGGACCAAAAGCATTGGACATCGATCGGTATCACCGGCGTATGGGCATGACCTATGGCGCTGAAAACTCGTTACGGGGGATGATGAAAGATCCGGAAAGCCGAATGATGGTAGAAGCTTATACCGAAGGCGTAAACAGTT
>JAICXZ010000572.1 GCA_025934475.1 Mucilaginibacter sp.
GCGCTAACCAATGCCGATGATAGAAATGGTATGGTGATGCTGCAAAATACCGCTGCCCATAAAAAGACCTACGGTTTGAAGAACATGGCGGACTATCGCGCCAAAATTCTCGAAAACCAATTTGGTGGTCTGTTTTTGAATATCGACGGCGAGGAAGTTTGGTTTAAGCTGGTGGGTTCATTCAATGCCTATAACCTGCTTGCTGTTTACTCCGCTGCCATGTTGCTGGATCAGGATAAATCGAAAGTGTTGACCGGCCTGAGCAAGCTGTCGGGTGCAGAAGGCCGGTTTGATTATCTAACGGCGCCCAATAAAATTATCGGCATTGTCGACTATGCTCACACACCGGATGCGGTGCAGAATGTTCTGAGCACCATTCACGATGTACGCAAAGGGAAAGAGAAAGTGATTACGGTGCTCGGTTGCGGCGGCGACAGGGATAAAACCAAACGCCCAATCATGGCCAAAGTAGCCTGCGAGTGGAGTGATATGGTTATTCTGACTTCGGATAATCCCCGCTCGGAAGATCCTGCGCAGATCATAAAAGACATGGAAGCTGGAGTGCCAAAAGAATCGGCCCGTAAAACCATGAGTATCGTGGATAGGCGCGAGGCAATTAAAACGGCCTGCAACCTGGCTCAGCCAGGGGATATTATTCTTGTGGCTGGCAAAGGCCACGAGAAATACCAGGAAATAAAAGGTGTGAGAAATCACTTCGATGATAAAGAAGAACTGCTGAACATTTTTAATCAAATGAAATAAGGTATGCTGTACTACCTTTTTACATATTTAGGCAAAAACTTTTCCATACCCGGGATCGGTGTATTTCAGTACATCACGTTCAGGATGGCTATGGCGGTTATTACTTCATTGATCGTGACCACAGTTTATGGCCGTAGATTGATCGATTACTTGCGCTACAAACAGGTAGGTGAGACCGTAAGGAACCTTGGACTGGAAGGACAGATGCAAAAGGCCGGCACACCAACTATGGGTGGTATTATTATCATCCTCGGTATCCTGATTCCCACCTTGTTATTTGCCAAGCTGGAGAATATATATGTGATACTGATGCTGGTGACCACCATATGGCTTGGCGCGATTGGTTTCCTGGATGATTATATCAAAGTATTTAAAAAGAATAAGGAAGGTC
Source organism: Mucilaginibacter sp. (assembly GCA_025934475.1). Taxonomy (GTDB): domain Bacteria; phylum Bacteroidota; class Bacteroidia; order Sphingobacteriales; family Sphingobacteriaceae; genus Mucilaginibacter. Next base: position 1,154 of record JAICXZ010000572.1, read on the forward strand.
TCGCTGGTAAGTTCAAGATTATTGGCCAGGTAGGTTTGGCACTTATCATCGGGTTAACGATGTACAGCAACTCCAATATCCTGGTTAGGGTTGAAGTGAAGCCACCAATCAAATACAATGTGCCGGTTGATTTTCACATGAAAGGCAATAAGCCGGTGTATACACAGGACATCCGCGCCACAAAAACTACGATGCCATTCTACAAAAACAACGAGTTTGATTATTCCAAAGTGCTCACTGTTTTCGGCAAAGGCTTCGAAAGCTATGGTCTGGTGGTATTTATGTTCTTCGTGATCATCATCATCACTTTTATATCCAATGGCGCAAACATAACGGACGGTATTGATGGCCTGGCCACAGGCACGTCGGCTATTATTGGGGTTACCCTGGCCATACTGGCCTTTGTATCCGGTAACACGGTAATTGCCGATTACCTCAATATCATGTATATCCCCGATTCGGGCGAGCTGGTAATTTTTGCCGGTGCATTTGTTGGGGCTTGCGTGGGCTTTTTGTGGTACAATTCATATCCGGCACAGGTATTTATGGGCGATACTGGTAGCCTGGCCATAGGTGGTATTATAGCAGTGTTTGCGATCATGATCCGTAAGGAACTATTGCTGCCATTGCTATGCGGCGTGTTCGTGATCGAGAACCTGTCGGTTATTATGCAGGTGTCATGGTTCAAGTACACTAAAAAGAAATACGGCGAGGGTCGCAGGATATTCCTGATGGCGCCGTTGCACCACCATTATCAGAAGAAGGGATTTCATGAGGCCAAGATCGTAACGCGGTTCTGGATCATCGGCATTCTGCTGGCAATAGTAACGATAGTGACGCTGAAGCTGAGGTAAGTTTTAGAATCAAGAATAAAGAGTCAAGAATCAAGAGAATAAATAGAATGGAATCAAAATCAAATAGACTTGTTGTACTGGGCGCTGGTGAAAGCGGTGCCGGGGCAGCATACCTTGCTCAACAGCAGGGCTATGAGGTTTTTGTTTCCGATTTCGGCCCGATAGCTGATAAGTATAAACAACAGCTTACTGACTGGACTATTCGTTTTGAAGAAAACCAGCATACTGAAGCGGAAATTCTGAAAGCCATAGAGGTGGTGAAGAGCCCGGGTATTCCTGAAAAAGCGCCTATTATCAAGAAATTGAGAGAGAAGGGTATTCCCGTGATATCGGAGATAGAGTTTGCCGGAAGATATACCAATGCAAATATCATAGGCATTACTGGTTCAAACGGCAAAACTACAACTACCAGCCTTACTTATCATATCCTGAAAAACGGAGGATTGAATGTTGGACTGGCGGGCAACATCGGCCAAAGCTTTGCTTACCAGGTGGCTACCGAAAAGTTCGATCACTATGTGCTTGAGCTGAGCAGCTTTATGCTGGATGACATGTTCAAATTCCGGGTGAACATAGCAGTGCTTTTGAATATTACACCCGACCATTTGGATAGGTATGATTATAAAATGGAGAACTATGCAGCTTCCAAGTTCCGCGTAACGCAGAACCAGACCGCGGCCGACTATTTCATCTATTGCGAGGACGATCCCGAAACGACGAAGATGATGGAAGGCCGGAAGATGGATGCGCAGACTTTGCCATTCTCAATTAAAAAAAAACTTTCACCGGGAGCATATCTCGACCAGGACGAACTAATTATAAACACACTAAAGGAACATTTTCAAATGTCGATCAATGAGCTGGCCCTGCAGGGCAAACACAACATTTACAATTCGATGGCTTCAGGAATCGTAGCCAAAGTGCTCGAACTGCGTAACGAAACCATACGCGAGAGCATGGGTAGTTTCAGGAACATCGAACACCGCCTGGAGTTTGTTGCCAAAATATCGGGCATCAGCTTCATCAACGATTCAAAGGCTACCAACGTGAACTCCACCTGGTATGCTTTGGAAAGCATGACCTCACCTGTTGTGCTCATCCTTGGCGGCGTCGACAAAGGCAATGATTACAATATGCTGAAGGACCTGGTAAAGCATAAGGTAAAAGCCATTGTGTGTTTGGGCAAAGATAATCGCCGCATTCACGACGCATTTGATGATGATGTTGAAGTGATCGTAAACACCTTCTCGGCGCAGGAAGCCGTGCAGGTAGCTTATCACCTCGCCAAAAAAGGCGATACAGTATTGCTTTCACCGGCATGCGCAAGTTTCGATTTATTTAAAAATTACGAGGATAGGGGAACACAGTTTAAGCAAGCTGTGAAAGAGTTGTAGAGGTTGTAAAA
>JAICXZ010000814.1 GCA_025934475.1 Mucilaginibacter sp.
GCAGAGAAATCCCTTTTATCGGCCTATCAAAAGTCTTCCAACGAACAGGGCGTACCCCTGCAATTAAAATACGCGCGCGAGCTTGGCTTTTTTTACCGAAAGCACGGCCAGCCCGAAAAATCTGAAAAGTATTTCGAACAATATTTTAAAGTGGACGATGCAAGGGAAGCCGGGCTGCATGACTTTAAAGTCGCACAATACGAGATAGACCAAAACGACAGGGCACAGCGCGACCACATCAACCAGTTAAAACAGGAAAAGGCCGTACAGGACTACCAGCTCAGCCGGCGTAATGCACTGCTGTGGGGCTCACTCGTTGTGCTGGCCCTGATCACCGCCCTGCTGGTATTCATTTACCGGCAGCTACAGATCAACAAAAAGACACTGATCTCCCTGCGCAAAACCCAGCGGCAACTGATCCAATCCGAAAAAATGGCCTCATTAGGTGAATTGACAGCGGGCATAGCCCATGAGATACAGAATCCACTCAATTTCGTCAATAATTTTTCGGAGGTGAACATTGAACTGTTTGAGGAAATGGAAGGCGAGCTGAAACGCGGAGAAATAGACGAGGCTTTGGATATATCAAGCAATATCAAACAGAACCTGGAAAAGATAGGCTACCACGGCAAACGCGCAGATGGTATTGTGAAGGGGATGCTGCAACACAGCCGCGCCAGCAGCAACCAGAAAGAACCGACCGACCTGAACGTTCTTGCAGATGAATACCTGCGCCTGGCGTACCATGGATTAAGAGCAAAGGATAAATCGTTCAATGCTGAACTTGTGACCCATTTTGATGAGAAACTGCCTACAGCAAATGTGGTTCCCCAAGATATAGGCAGGGTAATTTTAAACATCATCAATAATGCCTTTTATGCTACGCAGCAAAAGGCCAAGACAGCGGGGCCGGGTTATAAGCCGGAAATAACGGTAACCACAGAGCTTCGGGACGGGCAGGCTATTATAAAGATCAAAGACAACGGCACGGGGATACCCGAACACATCCGCGAAAAGATCATCCAGCCTTTCTTTACCACCAAACCCACCGGCGAGGGGACAGGTTTAGGCTTGTCGTTAAGCTATGATATAGTGGTGAAAGCGCATGGCGGAAAGATAGATATAAACAGCAAAGAGGGCGAAGGCTCGGAGTTTATTATTCATTTACCATTTCATTAAGCTGAACGAATATGAAAGCAAAATCGATACGGGGAAATTCAGCAGAAGAAATTCGAAGCGGACTGGCGAAAAGCATAGCTGACGGTTTCAGGCCCACGCTGGCCATCGTTTTTACTTCCATTAAACAGGATCGAAAAGCGCTCTGCAAAATTCTGGATGATACAGGCATTGCTGTTTTTGGTGTGACTACCAATGGTGAGTTTATTGATGAGGACCTGACCAACGGTGCTATCGCGATACTGTTGCTCGACATGAATCGGGCGCATTTTTCGATGTTTTTCGAAGAATTTGGAGACGGCAATTACCAGGCGGCAACACAATCCATCGCAAAGAAGGCAACGCAAAAATTCAAATCACCTGCTTTTCTCATAGCAGGAAGAAATAAGCAAACAGATGCGGAAGCTTTACTGGCCGGTTTTGAAGTTATTATCGGCGAACAAGCCAATGTGTTTGGCGGTATGGCGGGGGACGACTTTGCTTTTGCAGATCAATTTGTCTTCACTAACAACCGGGAAAGCAGCAATGGCATTGTCGCCATTGCTTTGGATGAAGATAAGGTAACAGTCAAGGGCAGGGCCACCTGCGGATGGAATGCCGTGGGGACGCCCAAGACGGTAACCAAAAGCGATGGCAACCACGTATTTGAGGTAGACCATGTGCCGGTACTAGAGCTTACCAGGAAGTTCAGCGGCCTGGAGATCCGCTCGAGAGACACGGTTGAAGTGGCCATCCAAATTGCCACTTCA
>JAICXZ010000645.1 GCA_025934475.1 Mucilaginibacter sp.
GGCAAAACCCGCATAAGCGAACGCCACCGCCATCGTTACGAGTTCAATAATAAATACCTGAAACAATACGAAGAAGCTGGAATGAACGCCTCAGGTATCAACCCGGATAATAACCTGGTAGAGATGATTGAGCTCAAAAAACACCCATTTTTTGTTGGCGGCCAATTTCACCCCGAATTAAAATCAACAGTTGCTAATCCTCACCCACTTTTTGTTAACTTTGTCGCCGCTTCGCTGGAGTATGCACGCAGGAAGTGATAAAGTACAATAATTCAAATGGATAAGAATTCATACATGGGGTTTGTCCTGATCGTTGCGATCATGATAGGCTCCTATTTTTTACTAAAACCATCAGATGCCGAACTAAAAAAAGAAAAGCATCTGCAGGACTCAATAGCTATGGCAAAAACGGCTCATAAGCCGGCTGCTGCCCTCAAAGCCGATACTTCTAAAAAAACCGCCGCTGTTGACACCGCAGCATTAAAGGGAATTCCTTTCGGCATTGCCTCTACAGGTACCGAAAAGTTTGTAACGCTCGAAAACCAGGAGTTACGCGTAAAGCTGAGCACTAAAGGCGGCCGCGTGTATTCGGTCGAGCTCAAAAACTATAAGACCTTTGACCAGAAGCCACTCATCTTGTTTGATGGCGACAACAGCAACAGTTTCGGCTTAAACCTTAGGGTTCAGGATAAACCGGTTAATACCAACGATTTCTATTTTACGCCAAGCGCGCAGAATCTGACCGTAGCAGAAAAGGACTCGTCGTCGATCACTATGCGTTTGAGCTATAGTGCCACGCAGTATGTCGATTACATCTATTCGCTGAAAGGCACGGGCTTTAAACTTGGGCTAACCATCAAAACTACCGGTCTGGATAATGTGATCGCTAACAGCAACACCTTAAACCTTAATTGGGCAGCCAGTATGCGCAAACAGGAGAAGGACATGAAGCTGGATCGCACCTACTCGACTGTATTTTACTACAATACGGATAATGATGTCGATTACCTTAGCGAAGGCAAAGACGACCAAAAGAGCATTACTGACAAGAAAATGCAGTGGGTTGCCTTTAAGGAACATTTCTTTTCCGGCGTCCTGATTGCTAAACAAGGTATCGATAAATCAGACCTATCAGTAAGCATCGATGCCACCAACGATAACGATGTGAAGCAAATGAAAGCCAGCCTTGCTTTTGCCCGCGCAACTGACGGCAGCGTTCCACTGGAGTTTTATTTCGGTCCGAATCAATTCAGCTTGCTGAAAGATCAAGGACATGATCTGGATAAGATCGTTAACCTGGGATGGGGCCCGTTGAAATACATCAACCGCTTTGCTACAATTCCGATCTTCAATTTGTTAAAGAAGTTTAACTGGAACTATGGCCTGATTATCCTGGCGCTAACCGTTATTCTGAAGGTAGTGCTGTCGCCGCTTACCTATCGTTCTTACTTGTCGATGGCTAAGATGCGTATCCTGAAACCGGAAATGGACGAAATCAAAGCCAAAGTAGGCGAAGATAATCCAACCCTGCTTCAACAGGAATACATGAAGCTTTATAAGAAAGCCGGTGTAAATCCGCTGGGCGGTTGTTTGCCTTTGTTGCTCCAAATGCCTATTGTAATCGCTTTCTTCCGCTTTTTCCCAAGCTTGTTTGAGCTGCGGGGGCAAGGCTTCCTGTGGATGCATGACTTGTCGACTTACGATGCCGTAATTCAATTCCCAAGCATACCAATTTTGGGCGACCACATCAGCTTGATGTGTTTGCTGATGACGATTTCGACATTGGTTTATACTTATTTCAATAACCAAATATCAGGCGCTACCGGGCAAATGAAATACATCGGCTACATCACCCCGATCATTTTCCTTGCTACGCTTAACAGTTATCCTGCAGGTCTGAACTATTACTACTTTCTGGCCAACATGTTCACTTTCGGCCAGCAGTACATCATCAGACTGATGGTTGACGATAAGAAGATCCACGCCCAGTTGCAGGAAAACAAAAAGAAACCTGAAGACAAGACGAAAAAGAAATCAGGCTTCCAGGCACGTATGGAAGAAATGATGCGCCAGCAACAACAAGCGGCTGCTAAGAAGAAATAAATCTCTTTTGTCCATGGACCATAGACGATAGACCATAGTTTTACTGTGGTCTATTTTTTTACCAATTTACCATGGACTATGGACCATCGTCTATGGACAATAATGTAAGAAACTCCTAACTTTGACAAGTGTACGCCATCGTCGATATTGAAACTACTGGCGGTCATGCCAATGCTAATGGCATTACCGAGGTGGCCATTTGTTTGCACGATGGTAAAAAGGTGACACAACGGTACAGTACGCTGGTAAATCCCAGGCGCGACATCCCGGTTTACATCCGGGCGCTAACCGGTATTACCAACGAAATGGTGCGGGAGGCACCGCCCTTTGAAGACGTCGCTGCTGATATCTATCACCTGCTTCACGGCAAGATTTTCGTAGCGCATAACGTCAATTTCGACTATTCTTTCATCAAGTTTCACCTGGCAACTGCCGGTTACGATCTGCAATGCAATAAACTATGCACGGTAAGACTTGGGCGCAAGATTATGCCTGGCCTACCCTCCTACAGCCTTGGTAAACTTTGCCACTATTTGGGTATTGAAAACGATAGTCGCCACCGGGCCATGGGAGATGCAGACGCAACGTCGACTTTGTTTTCACTCCTAATACAGAACGATACCGGCAACCATATCCAGGCGATGCTGAAGCAACGCTCGAGGGACCAGGTATTGCCGCCCCATTTGCCTAAAGAAGATATCGACAAACTGCCCTTCGCTCCCGGTGTATACTATTTCCACGACGAAAAGGGAAAGGTAATTTATGTAGGCAAAGCGCGCAACGTCAAAAAACGCGTTTGCAGCCATTTTTCCGGTAATAATTCAGGCTACCAGCGGCAGGAATTTTTAAGAAATATCCACCATATCAGCTACCAGGATTGCGGAACAGAACTGGTGGCATTCGTATTAGAAGCCATTGAGATCAAACGCCTGTGGCC
>JAICXZ010000699.1 GCA_025934475.1 Mucilaginibacter sp.
CGGCGTCGTAAAAAATTACCATTATTTTTCGCTGCATGCTGCAATAGGCCCTTGTGCCATCATGAATGTAAATCCGCTTAGATGCAACACTATTGTAGCAAAGATTGATGGGAAAAATGCTGAAGCTGCTATTCAATATGCGTCGGCCCGGTGGAGGAAGCTGAATCCGGATGCGCCTTTCTCATACGATTTTTTGAACAATATTTTTCAGTCTGACTATATGCAGGATCAACGTCAGCAACAAATGATGGAGATTTTTACCGGAGTTGCTATTTTCATCTCTTGCCTGGGCTTACTGGGCTTAATAACTTATACCGTGACTCAGAAAATGCGCGAAATTGCCGTCCGCAAGGTGATAGGTGCTAGCGTGCAAAATATTGTCATGTTGTTTTACAGGCAATACTTCAAACTTGTCATTTGGGCTAATTTGATCGCCTTGCCGTTAGCATGGTACTTTATGCGCAACTGGCTTGCCGATTTCCCTTATCGGGTTACTATCAATTGGTGGATATTTTTGATATCAGCTTTGGCGGGCATCGTAGTGACTTTTTGCACCATTGCCTTTAAAACCATCAGGGCTGCCAACGCTAATCCGGTAAATAGTTTAAGATCCGAGTAAAAGCTAACGCGAAGACCTGAATATCAACAAACCATTACTGGAAACAGATCTTCGCTGCGAGTCGGCAGTGTCTTAATTAATCATGCGTTCGAATATTTGTCCCTACTGAGGCTCCGTTTTGAATGTTTTTATCAGCCTCTTTTATATTATTCTTCGATTTTACCTTGTCGAATTTTACATTGTCGGTAGTCGTCTCGCCTTTGGAGCCGTAGATAAAGAGCTTGTGCTCAAAATTCTCCAGCGACCCACCGCGTACGTGCACGTTACCGGCTGAATTGTCGAGGAATACAGCAGTGCTGCCGTAACCGTTGCCCTTAAACTTGCAATCTTTGATATCAACATCATGAGCACCATGAAGATAGATTGCGCTCTTGTTGGTATTGATCGTGCAGTTATGAAAGTAAATATGATGGGTGTCCTTGAAGAGCTCAACAGCGTGGTTTCCGCAGCGGAGCATCGTGTTGTTTTCAAGCGTATCGTACTGGCATGATTCCGGGGCAAACCCGTCGATCAATACTGCTAAATTCAACTGATCGGTGATGATGTTATCTCTGATCATTCCATGACTGCTATTGGCATATTCAATGCCTTCCTGGTTCTGCTGAGTACATTTGTTGTTGTAGACCGTCACATAATCGTTGCCCACTACAGAAATACCAATACTACCGCCGGTGCAGGTGTTATTGTAAATAACGCTGTTAGGAGCATGGCGCAACTCGAAACATTCGGAAGTAATATCTTTCGGAGAAAGCGGCATTTTGAAAACATTGTCGTGTACCCTCCAGTGTGCTTCGGTCATATTTATGCCACCGCGCAACATCATGGCGCCTTCGGTAACCTTTTGCGGGTCCAGCATGCTGCGATCAAACAAAACGTTTGCAATAACACCGCCCTGGGTGCTGTATTTATGCGAAACGAAAAAAATGCAGGCGTAACCGATGTCAGTCAGTTTACTATTGGTAACGATGGGTGCATTGCCATCACCGCCGTAAATAGCATAGGCTGAAAAATGGTGGATATACATATTGTCGACTGTCTCGTTATCGCCGTTCATTTCCAGCGCCGACGAGCCCGACGGGTTTACATCGTCGCTTGGGCCCACAATTTCGCCGTTTGAAAGTTTTGTTCCAGGCGTGCGCATAACCATTGCTGGTCCCACGGGTAATGTGCAATTAATCGTGTTGCCATTAAGATTGAGGCTATGCACCAGGTTAATCTTGGTAATGGTGTAAGGCGCATGATTGGCTGGTAATACGACATCGCCTCTATTGAGCATCGACTGCAGATCCGCTGTATCGTCCGCATAAACTTTGGCCGCAAAAAGCGACAGAATGAGAATCAGGGTTTTTTTCATAATAAAAGGGGTATTATTACTTCAAACGTAATAACACTAAAATTAGCCTTTCGGATTTGCAAATTATAAAAAACAATGGCGATGGGAAAAGCCCCATCGCCAAGTTATTTTAACAAACCATGCCAGCCAGTCGTTTCCGGCGGGTACGGCCTTGCCGCACCGCCTTCAACAACACTGATACACTAGGGGTATTAGTATCTTAAATTCTGCCTATGTTTCCGCTCTTCACGCGTTTGCGGTAACCATAGTAGAACGCTATTGGGAATATGAATAAGTTAAATGTGGTATTGGTGATCAATCCGCCAATTACCACAATGGCCAATGGCTTTGAAGCTTCCGAACCGATTCCGCTTGAGATTGCCGCAGGCAACAGACCAATTGCGGCCATCATGGCTGTCATCACCACCGGACGTAGACGATCCTGAACGCCGTCTTTAATTGCATCGCCGAAATCCCATAAAGTGTGGTGCTTCAATTCGCGGATGTTGGCTTTGAACTTGGTGATCAATATCACACCGTTTTGCACACAAATACCAAACAGTGCAATAAAGCCGATACCCGCCGATATATTGAAATTGACCCCGGTGATCAGGAGCGCCAGGATGCCCCCCGCTATCGCGAAAGGAACATTGACGAGCACCAACAGGGAGTCGGTAATGTTTCCGAAAAGGATGAATAGGATAAAAAATATGATCAGCAAGCTGATAGGTACCACCTGCGCCAGACGCTTAGAAGCACGTTGCTGGTTTTCAAAATCGCCGGCCCATTGCAGGAAATAGCCTTTTGGTAGTTTTACTTTTTCTTCAACCTTATCCTGGGCCTCTTTGA
>JAICXZ010000223.1 GCA_025934475.1 Mucilaginibacter sp.
AATCAAAGGCACCTGGAACGAGACCAAGGGAAAAATGAAAAAAGCTTATGCCGACCTGACTGACGATGACATGCTTCGCGAAGAAGGCAAAGACGACATTATGCTGGGAAGGTTACAAAAGAAGACCGGTAAATCAAGAGACGAACTGGTTAAATGGATCAATAGCCTATAGTTTTTAGAGCCAAGAATCAAGAGTCAGGATTTAATCTGTCTTGATTCTTGGCTCTTGACTCTTGATTCTCACAATTCCGATTTCCTGATGTCAATTGAAAAACTTAATTTCAATTGATAATCAGCGCAATGGCAACTTTAGCATCCCACCCCCAAGCAATTTCCACAAAAAGCAAAGTTGTCTATATCGATCATCTTAAAGTGATCCTGACAGTGCTGGTTATCCTTCATCATACCTTCATTACTTACGGTGCGCCGGGAGGCTGGTACTATTTTCAAAAAACGACGAACGAGATCGTCAAAATACCCATGACTTTGTTTGTGGCAGTGAACCAATCGTTCTTTATGGGTTTTTTCTTTTTTCTGTCGGCATACTTTATACCGTCTTCTTACGATAAAAAAGGGCCATCAAGGTTTATAAAAGACCGATTGATCAGGCTGGGGATTCCCCTGGTATTCTATTCCTTCATCCTTGGCCCGTTTATGAATTACCTGGTCTATTATTTCGGCAAAGGACATCACATCACTTTTATGCAATATCTCAGCGGGTATGACGACTGGATCGACTTCGGGGTACTATGGTTCGCGGCAGCACTGCTCCTTTTCAATCTACTGTATGTTGCATGGAGGCTGATTGCTAAACAGAGCGAGGTAAAGTTCGGACCTCCCTTTACCTTTAGAAAGATCATGTTCTTCGCCGCTATTTTAGGATTCGCCAGTTTTTTGGTGCGGCTTGTATTTCCCATCGGCTGGGTGCTACAGCCTATTGGTTTTCAATTGGCCTTTTTCCCGCAATATATTGTGCTTTTTATCGCCGGCATCCTGGCTTCCAAATACAACTGGCTCGAAGGAATTACTTATCAAATGGGTAGAAAAGGCCGGGGAACCGCCGCAATTCTCACAAGTGTTCTTTTCACCATGTTTTATGTTTTACTGGGCTTGTTCAAGTACCCTTCCAGTTGGTTCGGTGGCGGCTTTCACCTACCGGCTTTTCTATATGCCATGTGGGAACAATTAACCGGGCTGGCAATCATCACTGCGCTCATTGGCATAGGCAAACAAGGGCTCAACAACGACTCCCCGCTGTGGCGCAAGCTTTCCAGGAGCACCTTTGCGGTTTATATCTTTCACCCGGTCGTAGTTATCGGCGTTGCCATAGCTGTCAGTGGCTTCAATATTGAGCCTGCTATTAAGCTGCTGTTCGTGGCACCGTCAGTAGTCATGTTAGCCTTCTTACTGGGAAGATTGATCGTTTCGATCCCGGGAGTGAATAAGATCGTTTAGCTTATGCAAAGATTTTGGAAAGATCGAAACTCAACCCAGGAAGTAAAACAGAATTTAGCTTTTCTGCTTTTTCTGCTTTTTGATTCAACTCGTAAACACCACTATTTAGAGTATATAAGTCGGCATTTTGAGCAATTGGATCGATAATAATGTACTCCTTTACCCCAAAGCGCTCATAAATGTCTTTTTTTTGCCGTAAATCATAATAGGCGTTCGAAGGAGATAAAATCTCCATCACCAAATCCGGCGCACCCTCGATACGATCTTTTATGATCTCCGATTTCCGCTTTTCCGAAATATATAGCACGTCCGGCTGAAGAACATTGCCCTCGTCAAATCTTACGTCCATTGAAGAATACATCCATTGACCCTGCTTGCCATTTTGGATATGATATAATACGATAGCTTCGGAAAGCTCATATAGAATCTTTTGATGGATGGCGAGTGGTGATGGAGACATAACTAAATCATAGTTTATCAGCTGAAAAGGCGCACCTTCCTCCAACATCATATAATCCTCGGCCGTATATTTCTTCTTTTCAGCAGTAAGCATATATCAAATATAACTAATTTTGGGCCAATTATGAAAACCGCCCAACCTACCATCCTTGTTGTAAACGATGACGGCATCACAGCTCCCGGCATTAAAGCCCTGATGGACGTAATGGCCGAACTGGGCAAAGTAGTGGTGGTAGCGCCTGATAGTCCTCAATCCGGCATGGGGCATGCGATTACTATCGGTAGTCCGCTACGGCTGGATCAGGTGGACATCTACGATGGCATCGAAAGCTACCGCTGCTCAGGCACACCTGTTGATTGTGTGAAGCTAGCGGTTAATAAAGTATTCAAGGGCAAGAAGCCGGATTTATGCGTTTCCGGCATCAACCACGGATTGAATAACTCGATCAATATTCTTTATTCGGGCACCATGTCGGCCGCGGTTGAAGGCGCAATAGAAAGCATTCCATCCATCGGCTTTTCATTGGACGATTATACCCTGCAGGCCGATTTCAGTCATTGCCGCAAATATGTAAAGGAGATTGCCCAACAAGTTTTACAAAATGGTCTCCCTCATGCTACTTTGCTTAACGTTAATTTCCCGAATACACCACATATTAAAGGGGTCAAAATTTGCCGACAAGCCAACGCCAAATGGGCCGAGGAATTTGACGAGCGCATGGATCCGCATCGCAGGCCCTATTACTGGCTCACCGGCGTTTTTCAATTGAATGATACAGGCGAAGAAACTGACGTCTGGGCGCTCGATCACAATTATGTATCGGTCGTTCCCGTTCAGTTCGACATGACTGCGCATCATGCCATTCCACTGCTTAATAACTGGAAATTCGACATCTAAACGGCTATGAAATACTACCTTGTAGCCGGCGAAGCTTCCGGCGATCTTCATGGCGCCAATTTGATGAAGGCCCTAAAGGAAAAGGACCCTGAAGCGCAATTTCGTTTTTTGGGGGGTGAAAAAATGCTGGCTGAGGGCGGCGAACTGGTGAAGCACTATGCCGACATGGCCTTCATGGGTTTTATCGAGATTGTTGCCAACCTGCGCACCATATCCAAAAACCTTACTGCGTGTAAAAAGGATATAGAAGCTTGGCAGTCCGATGTTTTAGTATTGATCGACTTCCCAGGCTTCAACCTAAGAGTAGCTGAATTCGCAAAACCAAAAGGTATCCTGGTTTGCTACTATATATCGCCAAAGGTCTGGGCCTGGAACCAGAAGCGGGTATTAAAGATCAAGCGCATCGTCGATCATTTATTCTGCATCCTGCCTTTCGAGGTCGATTTTTATAAAGGTTGGGGCATGGAAGTCGACTACGTTGGCAACCCACTGCTTGACGCTATTGCCGAATTTAAACCGGATGCTGCATTTTTGGAAAAGAACCAATTAGGCGATAAAAAGATAATCGCTTTGCTCCCCGGAAGCCGCAAGCAGGAGATTAGCCGAATATTGCCTGATATGGTCGCCACTGCAAAACAATTTCCTGATTATCAATTCGTGGTGGCAGGTGCACCATCATTTGACGCAACCTACTATGATTTGTACCTAAAGGATAGCGGTATTCCGATTGTGTTTAATGCCACTTACGATCTGCTCAATAACGCCTATGCGGCTATTGTTACATCAGGCACCGCAACCCTCGAAACAGCGCTTTTCAGCACTCCCCAGGTCGTAGTTTACAAAAGCAGCAAAATCAGCATAACCATTGGCCGACTGGTAATTAAAGTGAAATTCATTTCGCTGGTAAACCTCATTATGGATAAAGCCATCGTAAAAGAACTGATCCAGGACGACTGCAATCCCGAACGCATCAGCAAGGAGCTCGAGTTAATAACCGATGTAAAATTTACCCGCCAGGAAATGCTGGATAACTACAAAGGGCTTCACAAAAAAATGGGGCAACCTGGCGCTTCAGGCCGCACAGCTGAGCTGATTATCAAATATACGACACAAAAAAAGGCCGCACAGTAAACCACACGGCCAAAACCTCTCACTATATTTAAAAAGAATTTTATACGTAGATGTATCTATTGATCAGGCAGCTGATATGCGCGCTTGCAAACGTGCCTGCGCGCTGCGGGTTACCTGGCTTTTGATCCCTTTCACATTATTCAAGTCATTCAATAAAAGTGCTTTCAGTTCACTGTCAAATCGTGCTACCATTTTGCTCATGGTTGATTTTTTATGGCTCTTCATAATAGTTTCGTTTTAAGGTTGTTAGCGTTTTTTACTTATATACGTAATTAGTCGTTTTTAGGTTTATCTATATGATCTTTTTCTGTCAAATTATCTTTCCGGCGTTTTGCCTCCTCATACTGCCGCAATATTTGCTCTTTATCACGGGCATCTGAAGGTTCTTCAGGATTTTGTGGATTCTCCCACTCCTGTTCGTCGCTGGTTATATTTTTCTTTTTTACAATTACCATATCGCCAAACCTGTAAGTCATTATTCCAAATTAATGCCAGAAGTCAGCGTGCTCAACAAATCATGTAGACTGATTCAAAATCATTTTGTAAAGTCCTGATAACGAAAAAATTCAAATAATTTTCCTGCGTACCAGATAGACACGATAGAATTAGCAAAGAAAAATAATCGGTAAAAAAGTAGTCAGTTAACTATACACCCTGTCTTGTCCGCTGTATAGTTTTCTGGTTAAGGAAGTGAAAAATAAGGGCGATAGCGGATAGTCCCACTCCAACTAAGCACACGCCGCTCCATTTATAATAGCTCCAGGCCAGGCTTGTGATATAAGTACCAAGACTCCCGCCTATAAAATAGGTGACCATATAAACTGTATTGATGCGGTTGCGTGCCTCAGGCCTTAACGCAAAGATGAGTGACTGGTTAGAAATGTGTGTAGCCTGTACCCCGGCGTCCAAAATAATAACGCCCAGTATTAATCCAACAAGACTATAAGCCGAAAAATAAAAGACAACGAACGAAACTACTATGAGGGCCAATGTAAATGCTGACAATTTATATGCGTTTCCTTTATCACTTAGGCGTCCCATCACACCGGCGGCGGCAGCACCAACAGCACCTATCAAGCCAAAAATTCCTGCCACATCACTACCTTTATCGAGATTATCATGGAGGAGCACGGTAAGCGTACTCCAAAAGGCCATAAAACACGCAAAACACAATGCTCCCCTAAAGGCAGCAATTCGCAGTACTGGTTCCTGCCTGATTAGTGTGATCATAGATCGCATCAAAGAACCATAGGTACCTTTATATTCAGGATGTACTTTCGGCAGCATAAAGAACAGCATCAGCCAGATGATCACCATGAGCCCTGCCGCTATATAAAACATGGCTTCCCATCCAAAATATTTACCTACAACACCACTAATGGTTCTCGATAACAAAATACCTATCAGCAAACCACTCATCACAAAACCTATCTTCTTTCCCCGTTCTTCGGGCCTTGCCAGGTGTGCTGTCATCGGAACCAGTAATTGGGGTATTAACGAAAATATGCCAATCAGGTAGCTGGCAAGGATCAATATGTTCGCATTTGGCGCCAGTGCAGCACCCAGTAACGCCAAAACGGCGATGGCAAGGCAAATGAGGATCAGTCGCTTCCGCTCTTTCATATCTGCAAGAGGCGCCAGCAACAACATGCCCGTTGCATACCCCATCTGCGTAAATGTGGAAACGAGGGTTATTTTTTCGTTATCAACATGAAACTTCTTTGCCATCAATACCAATAGCGGCTGATTATAATACAAGTTGGCGACTATAAGCCCGGTGGCGATAGTCATCACCCATAAGAGAGATTTTGTAAGCTCGGGATGAGTATTTTTTGCGGCAGATGACATTCCGAAAGAAAAAATTTCCGGCAAAATTGCAAAAATCGGATAAGACAGATGTTTACCAAAGGTAATATTTCAAACAAGGGAAAAACTAAAGACTCTGCCGATTTTTCAGTAAAAATATGACATGGATCATATTTTTATGATATTTAATCATTAGAAATTAGGAAAATATCCTAATTCGGTGGCATTATCTTAAATTATCGACACCA
>JAICXZ010000329.1 GCA_025934475.1 Mucilaginibacter sp.
CAACTCTCACCCAAACATAAACTGCTCACCGAGGTTAACAGTTTATGAACACTGAATTGCTAGAAAAGAAAGCCATTGTAATTACCGGCGCATCCAGTGGAGCCGGAAGAGCCGCAGCACTCGAATTTGCAAAATATCGCCCGGCATTAATCTTAGCTGCACGCAATGAAGAAGCGCTGCACGAGGTAGCAGCCGAATGCACGGAGTTGGGAGCATTAACTTTAGTGGTGGTAACCGATGTTACCGATCCGAAAGCGATGATCAACCTGGCCAACGCGGCTTCGGATTGGATGGGCAGAATCGATGTTTGGATCAATAATGCCGGCGTGTTAGCAGCAGGTGAATTCGATCATACCCCAGTCGAGGTTCATGAACAAGTGATTCAAACCAACCTGATGGGCTACATCTATGGTGCTCATGCAGTGATGCCATATTTTAAAGCACAGCGCAAAGGTGTGCTCATCAATAATATTTCTATCGGCGGATTTCTGCCTGTTCCTTATGGAGCCGGTTACACAGCAAGCAAATTTGGATTAAGAGGTTTTTCCGAAGCCTTGAAAGGGGAACTGACCGGCTGGCCCGAAATTCATATTTGTGACCTGTATCCAGCATTTTTGGACACGCCGGGCATCTACCACGCCGGCAACTACACCAATAAAGTACTGAAGCCGGCGCCACCGGTATATGATCCCGCGCTGGTAGCTAAAGCAATGATAAAAATTGCTATCGATCCTAAGTCTAGTCAATATGTAGGGGGCGCTTCAAGATTGTTTAAGATTTCGCACGCCATCTTTCCGGAACTCACCACTAAGTTTAGCGGTTTTCTCATGCGCCGGTATTTTAAAAGAGCAGGCGCTTTGCCTCCAACCAATGGTAACCTGTTTAATACTGTAGATTATGCGATGAGTACAAATGGCGGCTTTTCGTTCTCACGCCCGGCAAAGCCATCGCGCAAATATGTGGCTGGTGCAGCAATATTAGCGACCGTTGCGGCTGGTGCAGCGGTACTTTACGCAAAAAACAGATACCATTCCGGATAAGTTTATTTATTGTCTAATCCGTCCGATTTGACGCTATAGTCATCCACGCGTATTTCCCCGTCGGGGTCCTTTATAAGATGTATCGTTACCAGGCCGCTATAATACTGATACCTCACCTTATACAAAAAGGCATACTCACTGGATGAGTTTGTGCCTGTAACGACGCTAGTTTGACAATCGACTAAATCGATGTCTTGTATTTCGCCAAGTTGGTCTACGGTCGTCTCAAAAATACCGTTCAACTTTTTCTTCGACCAATCCTTATAAAAGCTTTTGCTGAACAGCGTGTCGGCAGCATTATAATTCTTTCTTTCAAGTGAGAGAAAAAGGCGATTGGTTATCTGCTCGGCGGCTTCTTTATCAATCCTGCGATTCTTACGCGTGAGATTAAACTGGCAGGCCGTAAGCATTAAACACAATATTGCTGCAATTAGAAGAGGTTTAGGGAATCTCATTTAAATTGTAAAAGGTTGTCGACATTAAATATAGCCATTAAATCCATATTAAAATGTATCTTGTATCCCCCGTTTTCGTTTATAGGGATAAAGATGACCGAACACCAGATCAAAATAAATTTTACCGCTTACGACTCGGTCGATGAGTTGGAGGTCCAAGACAAAAAGCTTTGCCTTGAGGCAATTGAGGCGCTCAAAACGTCGCATTCGCCATATTCAAAATTTCGTGTCGGCGTTGCAATGCGCCTCCAAAGCGGAAAGATACTGCACGCCAGCAACCAGGAGAATGTTGCTTATCCATCAGGTTTATGTGCTGAACGTGTGGCGTTGTTTCACTGGGGCGCCAATCATGCCGATGATCCAATCGAAACGATGGCTGTCACTGCTCATACAGACGAATTCGAGCTCACCAAACCCGTCACCTCATGCGGCGCCTGCCTGCAGGTATTGGCCGAATATGAGAAGAAACAAGGCTGTGCAATAAAAATGTTACTTTATTGCCAGGGTGGAGCGGTTTGGTCGGCAACCGGCATTGAAAGTTTTTTACCATTTTTGTTTTTTGAGGACCGGCTAAACAACCAATAATGAAGATCAAACTTCTACTCCTTTTCCTGCTTGCAGGCTTTAGTTTAAAAACATTTGCGCAAAGCGGCTTCCCTTACGACAATGAAATACGTGCTTTCAAACACCAGGACAGTCTGTCGTTTCCGAAACCTGACGGTATATTGTTCATCGGCAGCTCATCTTTCCGTTTGTGGAGCGATCTGGAGCAGCGATTCTCAAATCAACCGATCATCAAACGCGGCGTTGGCGGTTGTGAATTATCGAACATTGTAAACTTTTATACACCTTATATTTTGTTCCCATACCATCCGCGCAAAATATTCATTTATGCGGGCGAAAATGACATCGCTTACGGACATGCCGCCGACTCAGTGCTGATCAATTTCAAAACATTATACCACATGATCCGGGAGAAATTGCCCGATGCCAAAATCTACTATCTATCGATCAAACCAAGTCCAAGCCGCGTACAATTTCAGGCCGATGATCTCCGGGCAAATGAACAGATCAAAGATTATATCAAAGGCAAACGCAACTGTATGTACCTCGACATGAATGAGTCGATCTACAAACCAGGCACAACCCAGCCCGATTCATCCCTTTTCAGACAAGATTACCTGCATTTAAACAGCAAAGGGTACGACCGGTGGCAAAAGGTTTTGGAGCCTTACGTTAACTAAAGCTGCCCAGTATTTAGTCTTCCCATACCCCGACTAGCCAAAATGGCGTTAAAATACTGCCATTTTGTATTATTATACCAATCGGTTTATTTTTTGCGGGCATTCCGCTATGGACTCATACTCACAAATTATTATCGATGCAGTTGAAAAGCTGCACACTTCTGTGGTCAAGATCGAGCAATACGATATGAAGGACGGCCGCGAAATGGTGACCGGTACCGGAACGGGATTTTTATTCTCCTCCGATGGGTACCTTTTTACCAACAGTCATGTGGTAAAAAGAGCGAAAAACCTGCGGGCAATGCTGTATGACGGAACAATTCATCATGCAACCCTGATCGGCGAAGACCAATATACCGACTTAGCCATACTGAAAATAAATGCCATTGATTATATCCCTGCGGTATTAGGCGATTCTGACAAGTTACAAATCGGTCAATTGGCGATAGCTATAGGCAACCCGTTGGGCTTTCAGCAAACCGTAACAGCAGGTGTTATCAGCGCGCTCGGTCGCACACTGGCAGGGGAAACAGGCGTCAGCATGGACAGCATGATTCAAACAGACGCATCGCTTAACCCCGGCAACTCCGGCGGACCACTCATCAATGCCGATGGCGAAGTGATCGGTGTCAATACCGCAACAATCCGTGGCGCACAGGGCCTATGCTTTGCCATCAGTATTAATACGGCTAAATCAGTCGCCAATCAATTGATCCGTTATGGCAAAGTTAAACGCGCTTACATTGGCGCCAGCCTGCAACAAATCGGCCTGGTACCCAAACTACGCACTATCCATCATCTCAAAAACCAGCAGGCATTGTTTATCACGCAGGTTGAAAACAACAGCCCGGCGGACAAAGGCGGCCTGTTAAGCGGTGACATTATTTATGCTTTCAACGATCAGCCTGTGGAAACATCTGACCAATTGTTCAAGCTATTGACAGAGGATAAAGTTGGACAGTTTCAGTACATTAGTGTGCTACGGAATAATCAGAAGAAGGAATTGCGGGTAACGCCCGCTGAGAGATAAGGTGTTTGAACTATGATTTTTAGGATTGGAAGATTATAAGATCAAATTTTATATTAAAATTTCCATCCTAAAATCTTACTAATCTTAGTTCAGGCAAAATTTTAATTGCGCCGGTAATTGGCATTGTCGGGATGTTTCGTATTAAACACCCTTTTGAATTCCATAGTCTTGCTCCCAAAGTTAATGAGCAGACCGACAGGTAACTTGTACGCTTCCAGATAATTCATCGCTTGGGCCAAATGCAGATCATCAAGGCTGGAGACCGCTTTTAACTCGACCATGATCTTATCCTCCACGAAAAAATCCACTCTACTGGTTCCAATCTCAATCCCATCATAATAAATCATCATTTCGGTTTCCCTGGCAAAGCCCATCCCTTGCTTTTCCATTTCAATAGCCAAAGCACGCTGATAAATCACCTCCCGGAAACCGCTCCCAAGCGTGTTATGAACTGTCATGGCACAACCAATGATTTTGTGAGTAAGTTCGCCGTGTTGTATAGTGGTTGATAAAGGTTAGACGGTTATTGACGAGATTAATTTATGCAACAATAAAAATTCTAATTGTTTAAACTAAGGTTTATAAGATTCAAAGGCTATTGAAACAGGTTTTTCAAACTTTCATCTTATCATCCTAAAAATCTTAGTTCAGACAAATTAAGAAGGCCCCATCGCGGGGCCTTCTTTCGCAAAACAAACAATAAACCACCTATTTATTTATATGAGGTTTCAACCTTCGTAATTTTCCATCCGTCGTCTGAGCGCTGAGCTGTGATCACATCCGTGCGCGTAAGTTCTTTAAATTTCATTTCTACCTTTTCTACCACAAAGTTTTCTCCCTGGTCCAATACGGTATTATCGTAAACGCAATTCTTATCGATGTTGGCGTTGGTTTTCAGGTAATTCATTACTTCATGTTTGTCGGTCGCCAGGATGCGTACGCCGCGCTGAACGTAAAAACGGGCATTGTCATCTATTGCTTTGTCGATTCCATTCAGGTCGCCGTGTACTACGGCATCCAGGTAGGTATCTACTACTTCTTCTTTGGTTGCATTGTCGTGGTGTGCTTTAGGAGCGGCATTTGCAAAGCCGCATACTGCCATCAGTGCCAGGCCCATCATTGCTCTTATTGTTCTCATGATATGTGTTGTTAA
>JAICXZ010000741.1 GCA_025934475.1 Mucilaginibacter sp.
GGTAAAGTCAAAGCCCATTTCATTGGCCAATCGCTTCCACGCTTTGTAGTGGTAAATCGCAGTATCAACTATCACCCCGTCGAGATCAAAAATGCACGCTTGTATTGTATTCATTTGTTTTTCAGCAAGTAATCGGCTTGTAATTAAAGCAGCTAAATATATTTCTTAATGTGTATTATTCGGTATTAATTCTAAAACTAATGTGGCCTTGGCCGGCAGCGTAAGCTTACTTAGGTCGATGGTCTCATTAGAAACTACGTTAAGCGCTTTTTGAGCTCCATTAATGCGCTCGCTATAGCGGGCAGTTGAAATGGTTTGTTCTTTTTCACGACTATTGTAAACCACCATTACCGTCTTTTGGGCATCATATCTGAAGTAAACATATACGCCTTCTTCAGGAATGTATTGCATCATTTTGCCGGTTTGCAGCGCGGTAGTGTGTTTACGGTAATTGGCAAGCGTACGCACATAATTAAAGGCATCGTTTTCCTTGTCGCTCCTGCCTTTTGCCGAAAACTTATTGTCCTTATCGCCCGGCCATCCGCCCGGAAAATCTTCACGTACCAGGCCATCCGGATTCGAGAAGTTTTTCATCAATATCTCGTCGCCATAATACATCTGCGGCACGCCGCGCATGGTCATCAACATGGCCATGCCCGATTTGTATTTGGTGATGTCCTCACCAACTACCGACAGGAAACGGCTCATATCGTGATTATCCAAAAAGATCGTATTCTTAGTCGCGTCCTTATATAAAAAGTCCTGCGCCATCACCGAGTACAGACGATTTACACCATCGGTCCAGCCTTCTTTACCATTCAGTGCTTCATAAACAGCTTCTTTCCAAACCCCATCGGTTACACCCGGCAGATGCGTATCAAAACCGCGATTCACGGTATTACCCTCGGTAAAGAAAGCCTGGTTAGCTGCCGACCATACAAGTGTCTCTCCGAAAATTGACAGATGCGGAAATTCAGCTTTTACTTTCACCGCCCAATCCGACATATATTGCGGATCATTATATGGATAGGTATCCAGCCTGAATCCATCTACACCTGAATACTCCACCCACCAGATATGGTTTTGTGTCAGGAAGTTCTGCACATAAGGGTTGTTCTCATTCATATCGGCCATGCGGTGATCGAACCAGCCGTCGAGCATTTTTTTCTTGTCGGCAGGTGAAGCATGAGGATCCATTACGGCCGCATCTCTAAAATTCGATGTCGTATACTTCGGCCACTGGTGCACCCAGCTTTTCATCGGCATATCCTGTATGGTATAGCCTTCGGTACCGGCATGATTATGTACCAGGTCCATTACAACCTTCATGCCCATCTTGTGGCATTTTTCTACAAACTCTTTATATAAGGCATTAGTGCCGTAGCGCGGGTCGATTTTATAATGATCAGTTACAGCATATCCATGATAAGAAGCCGAGGGTTCATCGTTTTCTATTGCCGGAGTGAGCCAAATCGCCGTAACACCTAAATCCTTCAAATAATCCAAATGATCCATCACGCCCTGGATATCGCCACCATGGCGGCTAAACATCTTCGCCCGGTTGATCCCCTGCTCGCGCATACCTGCTACCGAATCATTTTTAGTATCGCCGTTTGAGAAGCGATCAGGCATGATCAGGTATATCAAATCTTTATTAGTTACGCCCTGTGCCTGGTTGGCTGAGAGACTGCGTTTTTTCAAAGCGTATTGATAAGTGAGGGGCTTTTCTCCGGCTTTGGTGAATTTTATCGGGAACGTTCCCGGAACAGCGCCGGAAAAAATGCGCAAATCCACAAATAAGTAATTCGGATTTTCCACTTTGTGCACCGAAACCAACTGCACACCGGGGTAGTTTAGCTCCACTTTTCGGGAGGCAATATCGTTGCCATGAACAATCAATTGGAGGTTCGGATTTTTCATACCTACCCACCAAAACATGGGCTCTACGCGCTCCAAAGCAGGAATTTGTGCCGAAACGCTTAGCACCAAAAGCAAGCAGGCAACAGACAAAAACAGTGATTTTCTCATATTAGGTTTATTGCAGCGAAATAATTTTCGCGATGATAAAATAGTATCACCAATGCGTTCCAAATTTAGTATAAAATTGATCTTTTGCGAGAAAAAGTGAAAATAGAGATTAGAGATTAGAGATTGGTGATTAGAGATTAGGCTTGTTTGATTGGAAAACAAAAATCATCAGCCCACTAGTCTGTTGAGCTGATGATTTGATTAAATAGAACAATTTATATCAGTACACCGCCGCCATCGGCAACCACTACCTGGCCGGTAGAATAGCTATTACGAATCAGGTATAGAAATGCCTCGGCAATATCGGTAGCCTCACCTACCCTGCCCGTTAATAATTTATTGCCGAAATCCTGGAAAAAAGTTTCCCGGTCGGTTTCGGGAATATTACCCCATAAATCGGTACGCACACCACGCCTGCTCATACGGAGTTAACACGGATTTGCGGAAAATGCCTATACAAGACGAGGTTCTACATCTAACCGGTTAAATGGCCGTAAAAAAAATAGTAAATAAAAAATATGCCAACATAAAAAATAAAAC
>JAICXZ010000669.1 GCA_025934475.1 Mucilaginibacter sp.
ATCACAAATCTTTGCCGTGAACTACGAAAGAATCAAACACCTGCCGAATCTCTTTTATGGCAGCATCTCAGAAACAGGGATTTTTAAACAAAAAATTTTTAAGACAACACCCTGTTTGCGTTCAATCGATTTTTGGTAGAAACCTGTATTATATCCCCGATTTCTATTGTCACGAACTAAAGCTTGTCATCGAAGCAGATGGCCCGATTCATTTATATAAAAAGGAGTATGACAAAAATAGGGATGAGGTATTGGCTGGCTTGGATCTAAAGATTCTTCGATTTACAAATGACGAGATTCTTAATGATACAGCGGGTGTTTTAAATCGAATTAAAGAGGCATTGCGATAAAAGACGGGGTTCCGTTTAAACACACCCCCTGCCCTCTCTGCTGGGCAAAGAGGGGTCTTTTTTGATTTCCTACAAAATATAAAAACCCTCTTTACGAAGTAGAGAGGGTCGACGAGCGAAGCAATGTCGGGGTGAGTCTACACGAACTATGCTTGGCCCACTCACAACATATCGGCCTGAGCGCTGATATGATTATAATCCTTGATAATCGTTTGCAGAAACAGCATGTCGTTCATGCCGTTTGGCGGTTCAACATTGAGGTGCTCCTTTATCCGTTGCGACATCCTGTACACTACTACCGAGTTGCCGGTTTTCATGTAGTTATTGATCACTTCATGAATTAGTTCGACATCGCGGTCGTCCAGTTGTCCGGCTGCGGGGAATACCGGCTGGTAACCCTCGTACATCGGCATAAAAACTATATTATCCATTTTAGTGCGCGGCACGGTTCGTACCAGTATGGTACCGGCAACAATATCGCCCACACGTTGGGTTTTATCTGTAAGCGCTGCGCAAACTAAAGCAACAAAACCGGGTTCTATCAGTGCAAAATCAACTATCCTAAACAGCCACCTGAGCAAATACTGGCCAATGGTAGCTTGCGCGCCGTTCAGGCTGATCACTTTGATCTTCATTACCTTCTTACCCAGGCTCTGCCCGTTGCCGAACACCTCGCAAATCAGGTCGTAAAAGGCCAGGATAAACAGGTATACGCCGATCGCGATGTAGACCATAGTCTCAGAACCTGCATACATACCTGCCATTCCCCCAAATATCATCCCGAGAATGAATACAACGATCATTATCCCCATGTCAATCAACCGAGCCAAAATACGTTCACCCAATCCAGCAACCTCATAATCTATGTCAATATTTTGTGAGGTGGTTATTCTTATCGTTTGCATAAATTCCCTATATCCGTCACTAATATACTTTTTTAGTTGAAAGATAAAATTATTGTAATTATTTTAAGCCAATAATTCAAACCCGTCTTATCATACATGCGCGAGCCCCTATTTGTTAAACAGAACGCGGAAAAGTGGAGAAGCTTTGAACAGGAGCCGACAAATGACCCCGACGAGGTTGCCGAACGATTTATCAAAATCACCGACGACCTGGCTTATGCTAAAACATTTTATCCCAAATCAAAAACGACCGAATACCTGAACGGCCTGGCTGCCCGTTTGCATCAAACTATTTACAAAAATCGTAAGGAACGCGGCAACCGTTTCGTTCTGTTCTGGAAAACGGAGTTACCGCTGCTTTTCAAAACTTACGAGAAGCAACTGTTCTACTCATTTATCTTTTTTATAGTGTTTTGCCTGATGGGGGTCATATCGGCCAAGTACGACGCCAACTTTCTCAGGCTGATCCTCGGCGACACTTACGTGGATATGACCAATGCCAACATTGCCAAAGGCGATCCTTTCGGCGTGTACAAGGAGCATAGCGGGGTGCTGATGTTTCTCCAGATCGCATCCAACAACATTTATGTGTCATTTGTAATGTTTGCCAGCGGCATCCTGTTTTCCGTCGGGACGGTTTATTTTTCCTTCCAGAACGGGCTCATGCTTGGCGCTTTTGAATATTATTTCTTCCAGAAAGGGTTCGGCGCACAATCCATTCTGGTTATCTGGATACATGGCACCATTGAAATATCGTCGCTCATTATAGCGGGCGCAGCCGGCCTGGTGATGGGCAACAGCCTGTTGTTCCCCAAAACCTACCGGCGCATCGATTCCCTGAAACGCGGCGCAAAAGATGGCATGAAGATGGCCGTTGGCCTGGTGCCGCTGTTCATCATAGCTGCAACCTTCGAAAGCTTTGTAACCCGCCACACCGAAATGCCGCTGTGGCTCAGCATAACTATACTTGCATCATCATTAGTATTTATAATCTGGTACGTTATTATTTACCCAAACAGGGTAGCTAAAACCTTAACCTTAAAAAATGGAACCGAATATTGAACTGGCCAAACCACGCGATTTTGGCGAACTGATAAGCGACACTTTTACTTTTATTAAGCAGAACCTAAAGCCCCTGCTTAAATTCTTTTTTATTTTTTGCGGCTTTTTTGTGGTGGCAACGGCTGCTTCCACCATTCTGCTCGCGGTAAGAGCAATGAATCTTGTTCAATCCGTTGATCCTAATGATTTTGATAGTCAAACGGTTTTCGGCAGGTTTCTGCCTTTGCTCTGGGTCTACTTGCTGCTCGCAGTCTTCGTGATATTACAGGCAGTTACCTTTAACGTGATGGTATTGAGCTTCATGACGATATACAAGCAAAAAAGGAACGTTCCGCCCACCACCGAAGAAATGTGGGGTTATATTAAATTCTATTTCCTCCGCATCCTGGGCAGCTCTATCCTACTGTATATTCTGCTGATTTTTGGTTTATTGTTTTGTTTTATACCTGGCATTTACCTGGCGCCCATTTTTGCCCTGGTGCCGGCTATTATGATCATGGAGAATACTTCCTTCGGTTATGCCTTTAACCAAAGCTTCAAACTGATACGCGATAACTGGTGGGTAACTTTTGGAGTATTTGTGGTTGTTTATATTTTCCTAGCCGTGC
>JAICXZ010000212.1 GCA_025934475.1 Mucilaginibacter sp.
CAGGGGCGATGAGCAGCTATTTTAGCATTGTGGACGTGCTGCTCTCCGCCGCGAATAACGCCATGCGGCGGAAAGATTTTATTTTGTTTTGACTCGCGCAGTTTCGCGGCCAAGCTCTTTCCCAACCGAGTCGAGCACGCCGTTGATGAACTGCACTGACTCCGGCGCGGAAAACCGTCGCGCAATCTCCAGAGCTTCGTTGATCACCACGGGTCGCGGCGTTTGATACGCAATCAGTTCTGCCACGCCGGTGCGCAGCACATTCCGATCCACGGCAGCCATGCGGTCCACGCGCCAGTGCTGTGCGTGTTTCTGGATAAGCGTGTCCACTTCTTCCTGCCGGTCGGTCGCGATGGAGAACAGGTCATCGGCGAAACCGCGTGTCTCCCCATCCACCTCCGGGCGTTCCGCCCAGAAAGTCTGGCGCACCTGCGCAGGCGGCTGCTTCGCCGTAACTGGTGCAGGCCTGTTTACAGGCGCTGTTGGAGGGGTAATTGGAGCAGCCTGGCTCTGCTGCTGCTTGGGCAGTTTTTTTACCGAATCCAGCCTGCGCTGGTTTTGAGCTTTTATTTGCGCCTGGTAGACTTTGTTGAGCGAGTCTGACTTGGCCTTCAAATCGTTCGCAACTTTAATATATATTTTTTCCAATATATCAGGATGTTGCGTGTAATACTTCACACTTTTTTTAAACTGGTTGGAATCTGTATGAAAGCTTTTTAAAACCATGTCATACTTGTTGATCCCATATTTATATAGCGAGTCCGGAAACTGCACGGTATTATACATACTACCATCAGTAATATGTATTTGTGTAAGCAAGCCCGTCATGGTTTCCTCGTCCAGCACGCCTTTCGGAATTCTATCACCATTACAAGCGGCGCAAAAAAGCAATAGTGAAAAAAAGAAGATTTTATATTTCTGCATTCTTTATTTTAGCGGCATTATTAGGCAAAAATACGGATAAATGAGCATAGCGGGTAACATCAACGATTTAAAAAAGGAAACCGAGAGCATCGGTATAACGCTTATAGCCGTATCTAAAACCAAGTCGAACGACGAGGTAATGGAGGCCTATAATGCAGGACAACGCTTATTTGGCGAAAATATGGTGCAGGAACTGGTGGAAAAGTACGAATCGCTTCCAAAAGATATCCAATGGCACCTGATTGGGCACCTGCAAAGTAACAAGGTAAAATACATTGCGCCTTTTGTTACGATGATCCAGTCTGTTGATAGTTTGAAATTACTCCAGGAGATTGACAAGTACGGGCAAAAAAACAACCGTGTTATTGATTGCCTGCTACAGGTACACATCGCCGATGAGGAAACCAAATTCGGATTAGACTTTGATGAAGCCATTGAGCTGCTGCGCGCCGATGAGTTTGCCGCGATGAAGCACATTCGCATCCGCGGGTTGATGGGCATTGCTACCAACACGGAGAATGAAAAGCAGATCAAAGAAGAATTTTATGAACTGAAAACATTCTTTGATGGTATCAAACAAAGCTTTTTCAGGAAAGAAACCAGTTTCGACACGCTCTCGATGGGCATGTCGTCCGACTATAAGATCGCCATTGAACAAGGCAGCAATATGGTACGTCTAGGCAGCACCATTTTTGGCCAAAGGGTGATCAAACACTGGAAAAACAACTAAGAAGACACGATTTAGTGATTTAAAGATTAACCAGGATTTATTCTATCCTGATAAACACTCACTATTGACCATTCACTATTGACAAATGAATAACGTTCCGATAAACATAAGAGTAGCAAAAAGAGAAGACTGTCCCCGCCTGCTGGAACTTGTGGTAGAGCTGGCGATTTTTGAACGCGAACCACAGGAAGTAACAGTAACTATTGAGGAATTTGAAGAGGCCGGATTTGGAGAGAAGCCCGTTTGGAAAGCTTATATCGCTGAGGTCGATGGTCATATTATTGCCTTTGCTTTATATTATATCCGTTATTCTACCTGGAAAGGATGCCGCCTTTACCTGGAGGATTTAATCGTAACCGAAGAATGGCGCGGAAAAGGTGTCGGCAAAATCTTATTCGATAAGATGATCGAAGAGGCCCGCGAACTGGGAATGAACGGCATGACCTGGCAAGTGCTCGACTGGAACGAACCTGCTATCAAATTTTATAAAAAGTACGAAGCGGCTATTGGCACCGGCTGGCTAAACGGTTCTTTATCGAAAGAGCAGGTCAACAATTTCCAAGCGTCAAGCGTTTAATTTAAGCCGGTTAAGCTGTAAATTAGGTTTGACCGGGAACGACTATGAAAAAGCATTATAACCTTCTGTTTTTTGCACTATCATTGTTAGCCTCATGCCAATGGGGCGTGCCGCATAGCACTAAACCGTCTATTGCCAGAGATACTTTAGTTTACACTTATAAAAAGGTTGAGGAACGGGCGGCAGATTGCGCCAACAAACCAGATTCAGCTTGCACCTCGGCTAAAATAACTTATCCTGTTTTTAAAGAGCAGAATCGGCTTAATGGAGCCGTTACCGATAGCCTGATTTTTTCGTTGGGTCAAAAACCTAAAGACGATCCTGATGACGGGGCAAAGGATTTTCTTCAAGTGTATATGAGTGACAAGAACCGAAAATCAAATCCGGATTTGGTTTCTACGCTTGAGTACAATGCATCGGTTATAAGACAGGATTCAAGCCTGGTCACTATCCAGATCGATCGTTACCTTGATTTCGGCGAGGCCCATGGTGATAGTCATACCGGGTTTTTAAACTGGAATACCAAAGCAGGTAGAAAAATAGAGCTGGATAGCATTTTTATCCCCGGGTACAGAGGACAACTAACCATAGTTGCCGAAAAGATATTCCGCAGTGAAGAAAAATTAAGCCCCACCAGTTCGCTCAAAAACTACTCTTTTAGAGATGGCAAGTTTGCGCTGACCAATAACTTTCTAATAACGCCGGTGGGTATTCGTTTCCTTTACAATGAAGGGGAGATAAAACCTAATGCCGACGGACAAACGGAATTATTAATACCTTACGCACAAATTAAATCCTTACTGCGACCAACCACCGTAGTGAGCCAATACAATAAATAATGCTTGTTTTTAAATTCGGAGGCGCATCGGTAAAGGATGCAGCCGGTATCATTAACCTTTCGCGCATCGTAAAAAAATTTGAAGGGCAGCAGTTGCTCATTGTTGTTTCGGCGATGGGCAAAACCACCAACGCGCTCGAAAAGTTAACAAGAGCCTTTGCAGATGGTTCCGATGAAATGCATACCGTGTTCGACGAAATCAAAAAGTACCATTACAATATTATCAAAGAACTTTTCGAGCCCTCCCACCCTGTTTATAACGATGTGGCCAACACATTTGTCGAAATTGATTGGACGATGGAAGATGAACCACACGACAACTACGATTTCGTGTATGATCAGATCGTTTCTATAGGAGAACTGGTTTCGACACGTATCGTTGCCGCTTACCTCAATCAATCAGGCATAAAAACCCAGTGGGTTGACGCGCGGAGTTATGTACACACCGACAATAACTACCGCGAGGGCAACGTGGATTGGGCCAAGACCAAAGCAAGTATTCAAAACGATATACCGAAACTGCTGGAAAAGGGCATTGTCCTTACACAGGGATTTTTAGGCGGTACATCTGAGAACTTTACAACTACCTTAGGTCGTGAGGGGTCCGACTACACCGCGTCTATCTTTGCATCCTGCCTGCAGGCAGAATCCGTTACCACCTGGAAAGATGTTCCGGGAATATTAAATGCAGATCCAAAATTTTTCAACGACACGATCAAATTTGATCTCCTACCCTATAGCGAAGCCATAGAGATGACGTTTTATGGTGCAAGTGTCATTCACCCTAAAACGATAAAACCGCTACAGAATGCGAACATTCCGCTGTTGGTGAAATCATTTAATGATCCTGATGCACCCGGCACAAGAATACAAGGAACAGAAAATCCTGTTTTCGAAAAACCGGTTATCATCCTGAAGCAGAATCAGCTATTGCTTTCAATTTCCGCAAAAGATTACTCGTTCATATCAGAAGATCACCTGAGCGAGATATTCGGATTATTTGCCCAGCACCAGGTTAAGATCAATATTATGCAAACATCAGCGTTAAGCTTCAGCGTTTGCTTCGACCTCAAACCAGAGCGTTTTGAAAAGCTACTGGCCGGGCTCTCCCCTAACTTCAAAGTAAAATACAACGATGGTATTACGCTGATCACCGTACGCCATTATAAACTTGGCAACCTTCGGGAGTTGGTAACCGACAAGACCGTTCTGCTGGAACAAGTAAGCCGCAATACAGCTCAAATGGTTGTCAAATGATCAGTCGTTAATGCGATAATTCTGGCGGAAATCTTTGATACTCCTTTTCATCCCGCGTCTGAACAAGCCGCCGAACATTGCTGCAAATCCATTAATGGCACGGGTTTCGCCGGGGAAAACGATATTTCGCTTGTTGGCTGCTACTCCTTTTAGGATACTATTTGCAGCGCTCTCTACCGTTACTCCCTTGGCCACCATATCCTTGCTCTTTTGACGCCAGCCCGGTTTAGCGTTCGCATCAGTGGCATTTTCGCCAATTGACGTACTGATAAAGCCAGGACAAACGACGTTAGCTTTGATACCCAGTTCCTCGGCCTCTAATCTCAGAATGTGCGTGTAATTAACAACTGCATGTTTCGAAACGCTATACGGAGCCAGCAGTGCAAGGTCGTCCACAAGCCCGGCTGCTGAGGCAATATTTACAATTTGGCCATTACCTTGTTTCAACATCACCTGGTAGGCAGCTTGTGAACCATACAACACGCCATAGAAATTGACATCCATCAATTTTCTCCAATCAGTCATTGAAATATCCCTCAATTCGCCACTGATAGCTAAACCGGCATTATTAAAAATAAGATCGAGCCTGCCGTGTTTCTTTACGATGTCTTCAATAACGCCGGCAATGTCACTATCATCGGTTACATCCAATAGCCGAACTTCAGCTTTAGAGGATAACATACTAATTGTTTCGGTTGCATGAGTAAGATTGATATCGGTACAGATAGCAGTTGCACCGGCCGCATCCAGTTGCCGGCATAGTCCACGGCCAATACCTGAGCCGCCGCCAGTAATTAAAGCAATTTTGTTTTTGAAGTAATTGTTGTACATGGTTTTAAGGTTGGCAATGGCACTATAACGTTAAGAAAGTCAACATTATTAGCGCGGCTATCAAAGTATTTAAAAAATTCACCAGGTTGTTCCCGATCAGTCCTTTTCTTTCGAGTGTGGCGCCTAAAACAGAATCGGCCAAGTTGCCCATGGTGCCGCAGATAACTATCATCCATAATACAGAAGCGCCGATATACCCGCCAGGATAAATAGCCGCGATGATTGCTGATCCTATGATCCCAATCAGCAATCCTTCTATACTTATGACCCCATCAAGGCCTTTCTGCTCTTTCTTAAATGTAAGGATATTGAAAAATCTGCGCCCGTATATCATGCCCAACTCGGAAGATAATGTATCAGCTGTAGCAGAAGCCAGCGCAGCCGCCATCATTATGCGAAACTCACTTGCATAGCCAGGCAATAATATGGCAAGCAACCCTAAAATAGCCGCGACTCCGCCATTAGCCAATACCTGCGAGGCACTCCGTTTAACTGACTTATCAGACTCTGATTTGAAGCGTTGTTTGTCGGCTTTTTTCCAGCTGGTTGCAATAGTGCCAAGGATAAAGAACGCAGCCAGCATTGAAAGTCCGGTAAGCCCACTGCCAGCAAATACGAGGAAGCCGATAATGGCCCCTGCCATGGCACCGGCGACCGTTAGCTTTTGCACTTTGACAGTCAAATAGGCTGCCAAAACCAGGAATACCGAAACGATGATATATTGCGATATGGGCATAAAAAATCAGAGCCTAATTTATGACTCTGATTACTCACACCCACCAAGTGCACCTAAATTAAATTCAGATATCGTAAAAATTCTTCTTTTCTGGCATTTTCGAGAAAAACGCCTGAGTATTCAGCGGTAACGGTACTGCTGTTTACGTCCTTTATTCCCCTCGATGAAACGCAAAGGTGCACCGCATCAATAACAACAGCTATGTCCTCCGTTTCCAGCACCGATTTCAACTCGTTTGCTATTTGCATTGTCAGCCGTTCCTGCACCTG
>JAICXZ010000072.1 GCA_025934475.1 Mucilaginibacter sp.
AAATAACCGAAAAGGTAAGTGCTACTCCATTAGACGTTGAGAACTACTTTAAGAAAATGGTTAAGGACAGTCTGCCTACGATCAACAAAGAAGTGGAAGTGGGCGAGATCGTATTTCAGCCTAAGCTCGACCATGATGAAAAAGAAGTTTACAGGCAGAAAGCGGAAGACCTTTTGGCCCGTGTAAAGAAGGGTGAGGACTTCGGCAACCTGGCACGTTTATATTCAAACGATACCGGATCAGCGCCCGACGGCGGTGACCTTGGATTTGCCGATCGCAGCACATTTGTAAAGGAGTTTGCTGCCTGGGCATTTAAATTGAAGGCAGGAGAAATATCGCCGGTGTTTGAGACGGAGTATGGTTTCCACTTTTTACAAGTTATTGAACGCCGCGGCGAGCAAGTGCACGTGCGCCATATCCTGGTTATGCCGGTAACCACTCAAGCCAGTCTTGACCGCGCAAAATCAAGAGCCGACAGCGTTTATTTACTGCTGACCAAGAACAAAAACATCAGCTTCTCTGCTGCTGCCAATTTTTACTCTGATGATAAAGAGACGAAGTACAACGGCGGTATGATGCTGAATGCAGAAAATGTGGAAACACGCACTACCATTATTCCTACCGACAAGCTTGATCCGCAGGTTGCATTAACAATTGATACCATGAAGGTGGGCGGAATATCGCAACCGAAGATATTTACCGATCAGGGCGGCAAAAAATCATACAAGATATTGTTCCTGAAATCGGAAACAGACGCGCACAAAGCAAACCTGAAGCAGGACTATCCGAAAATAAAAGAGCTGGCCCAGGACGACAAGCTGAACAGAACCATAAGCGAGTGGTTTGAGAAAAGAAGGAAAGAAACCTTTATCAAGATAGATCCGGAATACCAGGGTTGCCCGCAGATAAAAGGCTGGGCCAATACACCAATGGCTGCGCAAAACGTTAAATCAGCTCAATAACTAATATGCAACACCGCACCGATGTTGAAGCCGCCGATGCCTTGAGGGAGGCTTACAAGCACATCACTGCTGAGCTTGGCAAAGTAATTATCGGGCAGGACGAAGTAGTGAAATCGGTCCTGATATCGATATTCAGCAATGGACATTGCCTGCTGGTAGGCGTGCCCGGCCTGGCCAAAACATTACTGGTTCAAACCGTTGCTCAAATACTCGACCTCAACTTCAGCCGCATACAGTTCACACCCGACCTAATGCCCTCGGACATTATAGGCTCGGAAATATTGGGCGAGGACCGCAACTTCAAGTTTATCTCAGGACCAGTTTTTGCCAACATCATCCTGGCCGATGAGATCAACCGTACGCCGCCAAAAACGCAAGCGGCATTGCTGGAAGCAATGCAGGAAAAGGCGGTGACTGTGGCTGGCATAACACATAAATTATCACAGCCATTCTTTGTTTTGGCGACGCAGAACCCAATAGAGCAGGAAGGTACCTATCCGTTACCAGAAGCGCAGTTGGACCGTTTTATGTTCAACGTAGCGCTCGACTACCCTACCCTGGCTGAAGAGTTACAAATAGTAAAGAATACCACAAGTACGACAGTAGCCGAGGTGAAAAAAATACTTAACGGCGAACAGATCATCTATTTCCAGCAATTGGTACGCAATATTCCCGTAACCGATCATGTATTGGAATATGCTGTAAAGCTGGTTGCCAAAACACGCCCCGGTGGCGAATCGGCCTCAGCCGAGGTAAAACGATTACTCAATTGGGGAGCTGGTCCCCGTGCGTCACAATTCCTGATTCTGGGCGCTAAATGCCACGCCGTGATCAACGGGAAATACTCGCCAGACATTGAAGACGTCAAAGCTGTGGCAAAACCTGTTCTTCGACACCGTATTATCCGCAGCTATCATGCAGAGGCAGAGGGGTTATCAGCGGACGCGATTATTGAGCGGTTGTTGTGATTTGTTAACTAGTTGATTTGTGATTGGTTAATTTGTGACTAATCTGACAAATTATTTGATTGTGATTGGGAATTGGCTATTTTGGTTGCTCAACCTTAATCACGATAACAATGAGAGGCTTTATCGATCTTGACGCCCGGAAAAAAATCACAACAACTTAGAAACGATATTTCTTTACTAACCAAAAGCTCCCCTCAATCAGAAATGTATCGGCTGGCTGACCAAGTTATCCGGTCGTCCCGTTCAATTGGAAATAATATCGCCGAAGGTAATGGTCGATATCATTATGCTGATTCAAAAAAATTCTTTATTAACGCCCGTGGATCGGCTGCAGAAACGATCGACCATCTCATAGTAGCACTCGATGAGGGATATATAGGTAACGAGCTTTTTGAAAGGCTAAAAACTGACTGCGAAGATTGCATGAAGTTAATAAACGGCTATATCAACTACCTAAAAAACCAATCCACCAAAGACTAGTTTACCCTAACAAAACGCAAATTAACAAGTCACGAATTAACTAATCACAGATTAACAAAACCCTATTGTTCCACCGCCGAAAATATCTCCAGCAAGATATTCCACCTATGCGTCGCATCGATCTCCCAAATGCGAACATAGTTATAGTCGCTCACAATGTCGCCTTTTCTTATCCTTGCGGTGCCGTAACTATATGCAAGGTCGTTGCTGGTTGCCCGCCCTACATTTGCGGTGGTTGCCGATATGCTGATGCCCTCGTTATCGATAAACTTCATGATCTTATCGGTACCGCTCATCGGGTCGAAACCGGGGAAGTAATAACGGGCCTCGGGGCTGAGAAATTCTTTATAACTGGCAAGCGCCGATTTGGTTAGTTCCTGATTAAAGGTTTTATCAGTCGCCAGTATTACACCTTTTCCGGCAAACGGATCCTTGCCTGGCGCGGTTTGTTTTGCAGTATCGGGTTGTTTAAAATCAACCAGTTCCTGCTGTTCTGACTCCGGATGCGGGATACCCAGATCGATTAGCAGTTTTAGTTTATTATCTGCCGGATCAATGTGCCAAACAGAAACATAGTCACCATATACCTTATCGTCATCGTTGCTCTTGTTGTTTTGATAAACGTACGGGCCAGCGGTAAAGGCAAGGTCGCCGTTAGCAGAGATACGTGCGAATTTGGGCTCCCACTTTAATGTCCCGGGTTGTTTTTCGATCGAGTTATAAAAATCGATTATTTTGATCATCCGGGGTTTAAAAACTATTCCTTCCGGATCAGCTACCGCAAGGAATGCATCTTTGATTCCTTTGCGTTCAACCAGTTTATCGAAGGCTTTTTCGGCGTCGACTACTTTGTTTACGTCAACCTTTACTTTTTGGGCAAAGGCCATAAAATGACAACATAGAAGCAATGCTGCTGCTAAAAAAGTTCGTTTCATGCTTGTATTGAGGTTATTGGCGATCGTATTCAATTTAAGAAGATTCAGTTTGAACGGTCTCTCCGAATAATAAACGGAATTAGAGTTTATAAAGTACAAATATCATTTTTTTGTGGAGAATTTAAATTTTGCTCCAGGAAGTGCCCTCTTTGCCATCCATCAATTGAAAGCCGATTTCCTGCAAGCCATGTCTGATCTTATCCGATGTGGCATAGTCCTTGTTCATTTTGGCTTCGTTGCGAAGCTTCATGATCATGTCCATTACATTTGGCAAATCGTCATTTGCCGCCTGTTCGTTCTTCAGGCCCAAAACGTTCAGTACAAAATCGTTCATCAGCTTTTTTAGGGCCGACAAATTCTCTGCATTAATCTTCAGCTTGCCATCTTTAACCGAATTGATGATGCGTGATGCCTCAAATAATTCGGCGATTAGCACCGGGCTATTGAAATCATCATTCATTGCATCATAGCAGCGCTGCGATAAGGGGCCTATCTCCACTTCGTTTTGACCCGAAACTTTCAGGCTATCCAGCAGTGTCAGAGAGTTCATCAGGCGTTTAAAGCCTTTTTCAGACGCTTCCATCGCTTCATTGCTAAAATCGAGCGTGCTGCGATAATGCGCCTGCATCATGAAGAAGCGAACAGTCATGGGGCTGTATCCTTTGTTCAGCAACGAGTGGGAACCTGCAAATAATTCCTGTGGCAGAAAACTGTTACCGAGCGATTTCGACATTTTTTGCCCGTTCACTGTCAGCATATTGGTATGCACCCAGTACTTGGCCGGCATTTTTTCGCAAGCGGCAAAGTTTTGGGCAATCTCGTTGGTATGATGCGTTGGCATCAGGTCGATACCGCCACCATGAATATCAAATTGCTTACCCAGGTATTTATTGCTCATGGCCGAGCATTCCAGGTGCCAGCCCGGGAAACCCATGCTCCATGGCGAGGGCCACTTCATCAGGTGCTCGGGTTTAGCTTTGATCCATAAGGCAAAATCGAGCTTACCACGCTTTTCGTCCTGCCCTCCCAGGTCGCGGGTATTGTTGATCAGGTCCTCCAGCTTACGGCCATTCAGGATGCCGTAGTCGTGACTTTGATTATATTTTTCAACGTCAAAATAGATTGAACCGTTAACCTCGTAAGCGAATCCTTTTTCGAGGATTGCTTTTACTAATTCTATTTGTTCGATAATATGCCCGGTCGCTGTTGGCTCTATGCTTGGCGGCAGCACATTAAAAACATCCATGATATTATGGAAATCGACCGTATATTTTTGTACGATCTCCATAGGCTCCAACTGGGCCAGCTTGGCTTTCTTTTCTATCTTGTCTTCACCTTCATCCCCGGCGTCGCCTTCCAGGTGACCAGCATCGGTCACATTGCGTACATAGCGCACCTTATAGCCCAGGTGTGTAAGATACCGGAATATAAGGTCGAATGACATAAATGTGCGGCAATTACCCAGGTGTACATCGCTGTAAACAGTAGGGCCGCAAACGTACATACCTACATGAGGTGGGTTAAGCGGTTCAAATCTTTCTTTCTTTCGGGATAAAGTATTGTAAACAAACAGATTTTGTTCCATGCGCCAAACTTACGATTTTTTACTGCCTGTACTAAATACCCCTTCCACCGGAATAACGGATTTTTATCATTTGCGTGCAATGATTTTGAACCTCCCTGCTCGCGTAAGCCTATAGCAGCATCAACACCAGATATTCTTTCTTTTCTACTGATAATCACTACATTTATAAAGGAACTTCAACCGAAACCTCTTTATGAAAAGATTCTTGCTCCTTATGGCGGCGCTTGTGACAACCTGTTTTGTTGCACGTGCCCAAAAAAGCCCGGTGGATAGCTTGCGGAAAGCCTACCAAAAAAATAAGCAGGACACTACCCTGGTGCAACTGCTTGTGATGAAAAGCACAGCCGATTATCTCACCACTAATGTTGATTCC
Source organism: Mucilaginibacter sp. (assembly GCA_025934475.1). GTDB lineage: Bacteria > Bacteroidota > Bacteroidia > Sphingobacteriales > Sphingobacteriaceae > Mucilaginibacter. The sequence goes on from JAICXZ010000072.1 coordinate 5,304, forward strand.
GGAATGATCTGCGCACGCCAGGGACTGACGCTGGCCCAAAAGATAAACTTTAAAAAGGGCGTGGTGCGCGCTAAAGCAGCTATAGCCACATTTCTCAACATTAGCGGTGATCTTCCGGGTTCTTTAAAAATAACTTTCGAGGCGCTGCCGGAAGCTATCAGTCTCGGTGAAACGCGCGTAATAGCTTCCTTTTATAATACACGAGGGCTTACTTATTCACTACTCAAGCACCATAAAAAATCGCTCAATAACTATTACGCATTTCTGCATATCACGGAGAAATATCATTATGTCGACCTTAACACAGTAGCGCTTAATAATATTGCCAGGCAATATCTTGATATGAACCGACTTGATTCAGCCGCCTGGTTCAATCAAAAAGCCTATGACATATCTGTAAAGAAAAAACTGATGAAGAACATAGGATATCCAATCCGCAATTTCGGGATTATCCGCTTCAAAAAAGGAGATATGCTGGGTGCCATAAGCTATTTCAAAAAAAGCCTGGCCGATTCATCGACGCATCGCAATCATTACCTGGAAAGCGAAGATTACCGGCGGATAGCTGAGGCCTATCAAAAACTAAATAAGACCGATTCATCTATCAATTATGCTCAGAAAGCATTTGAACAGGCAAAATTGGACCGCAATCCCGACCAGGTGCAGCAAGCTACCACGTTACTAACAGCGGAATACAAATTGAATGGTGATTATAAAAACGCATTCAACTACCAGCAAATAACCCAGCAGGCTAAGGATAGCCTCTTCAGTCAGCAAAAAACCTTACAGGTGCAAAACCTCGCTTATAATGAAGAGCAGCGCAAACAGGAAGCAAAAGCCGTCGAAATAGCATACCAAAACCGCGTAAGATTTTACGTGATGCTGGGCGTGATCGGTGTTTTCGTACTTATTGCCGGCATACTAATATTCGCTAACACACAGCGTAAAAAAGCCAACACGCTGCTCAAACGTCAAAACGACCAAATAGAGACGCAACGTAAAGACCTCGAAAAAACAGTTGCGGATCTAAAAACCACTCAAAGACAGCTGATTCAGTCTGAAAAGATGGCTTCGCTTGGTGAACTTACCGCCGGTATTGCACATGAGATTCAGAACCCGTTGAATTTCGTGAACAATTTCTCGGAAGTAAGTATGGAACTGCTGGATGAAATGCAAAGCGAACTGGCGGAGGGTGACACAAATGAAGCAACTGTGCTGGCAGTTAATATTAAGGGTAATCTCGAAAAGATCAGTCAGCATGGAAAGCGCGCCGACTTCATTGTGAAGGGCATGCTGCAACATAGTCGTACCAGTACCGGCGAAAAGCAGCTGACCAATATCAACGTACTGGCAGATGAATTTTTCAAGCTGGCATTTCACGGATTACGAGCTAAAGACAAATCCTTCAATGCCGAAATGATAACCCATTTTGATCCTGACCTGCCTAAGGTAAACGTAGCGCAGCAGGATATGGGCCGCGCTATGCTCAACCTCATCAACAATGCGTTTTACGCAGTTAATCAAAAGGCCAAAACAACGGGATCGGGTTATAAGCCGACCGTGGAATTAAGTACTACCGCGAGCAACGGACATATTGAGATCAGCGTGAAGGATAACGGAGACGGAATACCGCAGAAAGTGCTCGACAAAATTTTCCAACCCTTCTTTACCACAAAACCAACCGGACAGGGTACCGGCCTCGGCTTATCGTTAAGCTATGACATCATTAAGGCGCATAACGGGACGATAGATGTAAACACGAAAGAAGGTGAGTATACTGAATTTACGATAGCGCTTCCAATCGCTTAAATTATGAATAGCGAAAAGCAATTGGACCTGACAACACGGAATGCCCAACTGGAAACAGAGTTGGCGCAAAAAAACCGCGAACTCGAAATTGAGGCAGCATTAGAGCGTGTGCGCGCCCGTACTATGGCCATGCAAAAAAGCGAGGAGCTGGCCGAGGCGGTGTTTATCCTTTTTCAGCAATTCAAAGAGTTGGGCGAAAATCCGGATCAGGCTACAATCGGCATTGTTAATGAGCAGGAGCATGTGATAGAGTACTGGGTTACCATGTACGGGAGCCAGGAAAATAAAGTGTATAAATTCTCAATTGATGAGCCCATAGTTACCCACAAGATTTATGAGGGGTGGAAGCAAAAGAAAAAATCACTCGTCATCGACCTTAGCGGCAAAGACCTTCACGATTTTGCAACTTACCGCGAAAGCATGGGGGGCGCCAGGTATAATAAAGATGAAAAGCGAAGAATTATTAATGTGGCCTTTTTCTCAAAGGGGCTGATTAATGTGCAATCTACAGAAGATCGTTCAGAAGAAAGCATCCGGCTTTTGGAAAGATTTGCCGCTGTTTTTGAGGGCACCTATACTCGTTTCCTCGACCTGAAACAAGCCGAGGCACAGGCTCGCGAGGCACAGATAGAAGCCGCGCTGGAAAAAGTACGTTCGCGATCTTTAGCAATGCATCAAACAGATGAGTTGAAGGAGGTGGTTTCTGTCGTGTTCGAAAAACTGCACGACCTGGATATTGTAATGGACAATGAGGCCGCCAGCATCGTTATATTTACAGAGGGCACAAAAGATCTGATCCTGTGGAATGCCATTCCGGAACAATCGTATTCAAAATCATTCCATATACCCTATTATGACACCGCGGTTATCACCACGCTTTCAGAGGCCAAATACTCCGGCGCCGACTTTTTTGAAAGAAATTATACAGCCGAAGAGAAAGATCATTTTTGGAACTGGGCCGTTAAATATTCTGATTACAAAGATATCCCCGACGAGCGAAAAAAACAGATTTTAGAAAGTGAACATTTTGCATGCTCGGTTGCCTTCACCAGGAACTCGGCGATGCTGGTAAGCAGCTACAACGGGAAATTGCTCTCTAAAAAAGAAGGTGAAATCCTGAAACGATTCGCCCGGGTTTTTGAACAGGCTTACGTGCGTTTTCTCGATCTGCAAAAAGCAGAAGAACAGGCAAGGGAAGCCCAAATCCAGCTTGCACTGGAACGGGTGCGTGCCCGTACAATGTCCATGCAAAAAAGTGAGGAGCTACACGAGGTTATCCAGCTGATTTTCGAACAATTACGTCAATTAAACTTCAATATTGACAACGCGACCTTCGCCTTAAATTACCTGGATACCAATGACTTCAATCTCTGGATTGCTGTAGCCGGGGCGCAATATGCGACGAAGCTGGATGTGCCCTATTTTAAGCACCCGGTGTTTGACCTCTTCAACCAGGCAAAGCATAAGGGCGGCCTTTATACCGATATCTTAACGTTCGAAGAAAAGAACAGCTTCTTCGAGCATTTCTTTAAGTATGCGCCTCAAGTCGCTGAGGAAAGAAAAGCCATGATATTTAATCAGCCGGGATACGCAAGATCTACCGCACTTATGAAAAACACAGCCCTGTCCATCTCAAACTACAGGGCCATCCCCTTTTCTGAAGCAGAAAACAATACCTTACTACGCTTTGGGCAAGTTTTTGACGAAATCTACACCCGCTTTAGCGACTTGAAACAAGCTGAAGACCAAGCACGTGAAAGCCAAATCCAATTGGGACTCGAAAGGGTACGCGCCGCGGCAATGGCCATGCACAATAGCCATGACGTTGGAAATGCAACAGCGCTGGTGTTTAGCGAGCTGTATAAACTGGGCATTAATACCATCAGGTGCGGAGTTTGTATCGTTGATGATTTAGCAGAGCAGATAGAAGTTTGGTCTGC
>JAICXZ010000002.1 GCA_025934475.1 Mucilaginibacter sp.
GTATAAAGTAAAGGAGACCACTGGGATTGGTTTACCCCAAATAAGTGCCTCAGCCAGTTTTCAGGATTACCTTAAAATTCCAACCATTCTTTTTCCAAATTTCATTACGCCCGCGGTCTACGGAGTGTTAATTGACGAGAAAGTAAAAAATGGTTCAGGTAATACAATAACTCAGGTTCCAAATGGCGCTGGCGGTTATCAATCGGTAAGTTTTACGCAAAAATATAATACCGGACTTGGCGTAACATTAAATCAAATAATTTTTGATGGCAGTTATCTGGTTGGTTTAAAAGCATCAAAAACCTATAAGGAATTATCGCAGCGTAGTTACACAAGATCGAAGATCGACGCACGTGTTAATGTTACCAAAGCATATTACCAGGTACTTGTAAGCGACGAACAAATAAGACTGCTTGATGCTGATATTAAGCAACTTAAACAGCAAGTGGATCAAACAGTTGCTCAAAATAAACAAGGGTTTGTTGAGCAAGTAGATGTGCAACGGATACAGGTGCAGTATAACAACCTTTTGACCAGTCGCGAGAATACAGTGACACTGCTAGCATTAAATTACCAATTATTGAAATTTCAAATGGGAATGCCCATCACCGAAGAGATTGTACTTACAGATAAACTTGGCGACGTCAACATGACTAATAGTACAGCTGATGCAGGTGATACCACATTTTATCATAATAGGGTAGAGTACAATTTGACTGAAACTAATTTAAAACTGAATGAACTGGATCTGAAACTGAAAAAATCTCATTTTTTGCCAACATTATCCGCAATTGGTAATTCATCTTTACAGTTCCAAAACAACTCGTTTAGTCAACTTTATAGTACAAGCTATCCGTCTACGTATGTCGGCCTGAATCTTAGCGTGCCTATTTTTAGCGGAGGTCAGCGAATCAATCAATTGAGACAATCAAAGATCGCCGTTGAAAAATCGCAAAACGATCTGGATAACCTCAAAAACGGAATTCTATTGCAGGCGAACTCAGCACGAGCAACCTATTTGAATAGCCTTAGATCGCTTTATAATCAAAAACAAAATCAACAGCTGGCACAAGAGGTGCTAAGGGTATCTAAAATAAAATACCAGCAGGGCGTAGGGTCAAGCATAGAAGTAACTCAGGCACAAACCGATCTGGAGAGCGCTGATAATCAATATATCCAGGCTTTATATAACGCATTAGTGAGCAAGGTTGACCTTGACAAAGCATACGGAAAATTACAATAACTCAAAACGACAACAACATATAAACGATGAAAAAGTTACTATACATACCGGCGATACTGTTACTGGCAGCTTGCAGTAAACCAAAAGATAAAAAAACGGAATTAGCCGACCTGCAAAAGCAGGCCGCAGACATCAATGCTAAAATAACAAAACTACAAAAAGAGCTTGGTACGACCGACTCTGTTAAATCAACAGATGTGGCCGAATTGGTGGTGAAGCCCAGCGCGTTTACAAACTATGTCGATTTGCAGGGCAGCATCGATGCAAAAGATAACGTACTTGCCACACCACAGGCTCAGGGTGTTATTACTAATATTTATGTAAAAGTAGGTGATCGTGTAAACGCCGGTCAGACAATGGTACAACTGGATAACAGTGTATTGAAACAGCAAATTGCCCAGGCAGAGTCACAGGCCAGCCTGATGAAAACTTTGTTTGATCGTCAGAAAAATCTATGGGATCAAAAGATTGGTACCGAGGTTCAATATTTGCAAGCTCAAACTAACCTGCAGTCTGCTCAGAAGCAAGTAGCGGCGTTGAGACAGCAGTCGGACCTGTATCGGATTGCGTCACCTATCAATGGTGTAGTCGACCAGATGGATTTGAAGCTTGGCCAGGCAGCCGGTCCTGGCACCACAACCATCAGAGTAGTAAATACCGAATACCTGAAAGTGAAGGCCAATGTTCCCGAATCATATGCTGCAAACATACACCAGGGCGATATGGTTAAAGTAGTGGTGCCTGATGCCAATGATTCAACAGTGGCTAAAGTAACTTTCGCGGCAAAAACCATCGACGCTTCATCGCGCAGTTTCGCTATCGAAGTCCAGTTACCCGCCAGCAAAACTATTAAACCCAATATGACTGCTCTGCTAAAGGTGGCCGACTATTCAACCAAAAAAGCTGTTGTAGTGCCGATTAACGCAATTCAGAAATCAGAGTCAGGCGATTTCGTGTTCGTGGATGAAAATGGCATCGCTAAAAAGAAGAACATCAAAGAAGGTAAATCCTATGGAGGAAAGACTGAAATAGTAGATGGACTAAAAGAGGGCGAGAAACTGGTAACCGACGGTTCCAGTGAAATTGAGGACGGCGATAAGCTGAAAGTCTTACAGACAATTAACTGATCACGATAAATTCATTTGATTATGAAAGACGTAGAAAAAGAATTTAAGCCCTCAAGCTGGGCCATTGATAATAAAACCGCCGTTTATGTGATCGTATTCCTGATCACGTTGTTGGGATTATTATCCTATCTAAGGTTGCCAAAGGAGAACTTTCCTGATATAGCGCAGTCGAAGGTGTTTATTACTACACCCTATATTGGTCAATCGCCGCGAAATATAGAGTTACTTGTAACCAGGCAGATAGAAAAGCAATTAAAATCTCTGAAAGGCCTTAAGAAAGTAACCTCGAAAACACAGCAAAACCTTTCCATCATAACGGCCGAGTTCAATGCTAATGTCGATATACGCAACGCCAAGCAGGATGTAAAGGAAGCTGTGGATAAAGCGAAGCAGGATTTGCCGCAGAACGACAATAATCTTCAAGCATCGCAGATAACGGATATCAACGTGGCCGATATACCTATTCTTTATGTCAATATCTCGGGAAATTATGATCTCAAAAGGCTAAAGGAATATGCCGATAACCTGAAGGATGATATCGAGGCAATGAAAGAGATATCCAAAGTTGACGAGATTGGCGCACTAAAGCCCAATATCCAGGTAAATGTTGACTTGAATAAGATGGCAGCGGCCCAGATAGGGTATGGTGATATTATCCAGGCGATTGGCAACGAAAATATCATTTCATCGGCCGGTAACGTCATTATAGACGGCAAGCAACGTGCCGTAGACATTAAAGAGGATTTTAAGAGTGCCGACGAAGTTGCAGCTATGGTGATCAGGAACCCAACCGGCAAAGCCGTTTATCTGCGCGATATTGCTACCATTAAAGACGGGTCCCAGGATCAGGAGAGCTACGCCCGCCTGAAGACCAATAACGATCCGAACTTTAAGAACGTAATTACTCTGAACGTCAGCAAAAGAACAGGTGAAAACTTGATCGAGGCATCTGACAAGATCAATGCGCTGATAGCACAAAAGGAAAAGACCGTGTTCCCTAAGGGGTTGAATATTACCGTGACAGGCGACCAGTCGGATAAAACACGTTCAACGCTGGACGACCTGATCAACACGATTGTTATTGGCTTTATCCTGGTAACGCTCATCCTGATGTTCTTTATGGGTAGTACCAACGCTATTTTCGTGGCGTTATCAGTTCCGTTATCGTGTTTTATAGCCTTTTTGCTCATGCCGGCTATTGGGTTTACGCTCAATATGATCGTATTATTCTCGTTCCTGCTGGCGTTGGGTATCGTAGTGGATGACGCGATCGTGGTGATCGAAAACACACACCGTATTTTTGCTAACGGAAGGGTGCCAATTAAACAAGCAGCGAAAATGGCTGCTGGTGAAGTGTTTCTGCCTGTGTTTTCAGGTACGATGACCACCCTGGCACCATTTATTCCATTAGCATTTTGGAACAGCCTGATAGGTCATTTTATGTTCTTCCTGCCTATAACGCTGATCATAACGTTACTGGCATCTTTAGTTGTGGCTTATATTATGAACCCCGTGTTTGCGGTTGATTTCATGAAACCTCATCACGAAGGCGAACACGACAATCCCAAATTTGACAGAAAATTTGCGCGCGGCCTTGCTATCCTTGGTGGCATTACAGTTCTGGGGTACCTTATAAATTTTGGATTGGGAAACTTCTTCGTATTTGTGATATTCCTTTACTTCATAAATCATTTCTTCCTACTACGCATTATCGACAGGTTCCAGAAAAACGTGTGGCCGCGTTTCCAGCATTGGTATGCCAGAAGGCTCGAAAAGGCTGTGCAATCACCATGGCTGGTGCTCGGAAGCATTGTTTTGCTGTTCATATTTACGATGGGTTTTGTAGCGGCACGCAGTCCGAAAGTTGAATTTTTCCCTGCTGCCGACCCAAACTTCACCTATGTATACGTGACTATGCCAACCGGTACGGACCAGGCTTATACCGACAAGGTGATGGCTACACTTGAAAAGAAAGTGGCTGCAGTTGTTGAACCGGATAAGGACATCGTAACCTCGATCATCTCGAACGTAACGGTTGGTGTAACCGATCCGACAGATGGTGACCTGGGTAAATACCCTAACAAAGGAAAAATAACCGTTGCGTTTGCCGAATATGGTAAGAGGAACGGCAAGGATACTAAAAAGGTCATGGAGCGTATCCGCCAGTCTGTCCAAGGCTATCCGGGCGCCAAGATCGCCGTGGCCCAGGAAAATGGGGGCCCTCCTGTACAAAAAGACATCAGTATCGAAATCACCGGCGACGACCTGGATACTTTGGTCAATACCAGCGCAAGGCTTGTAAAATACATTAACAAACAGGGTATCGCAGGGATTGAAGGTTTAGTTCCCGATTTGCAAGCTGATAAGCCTGAGATTGTATTTGATGTTGATCGCGAGCGCGCTAACCGCGAGGGTATCACAACAAAACAGATCAACGATGCATTGGGTGCAACTATTTTTGGTGCTAAGGCAGCAGATTTCAGAAACACAAAAGAGGATAATTACGAGATCGATGTACGTTCGCAGGAAGACCAGCGCAATAACATCGATGCCATCAAAAACCTAAAAATAACATATCGTGATATTGCCACAGGTGGCTCTATTCGCCAGGTTCCAATCTCGGCCTTTACCGATGTGCGGTATACAACTACTTATGCAAACATCAATCATAAGCAGCAGCGCCGTATTATCACTTTAGGGTCGAATGTGCTGAAAACTAGTAACGTTAATGAAGTGAATGCAGCGATACAGCAGGCCATCAACAATTTTAAAGCCCCTGAAGGAGTGGCTATCCGAATGGGTGGCGGCCAGGAGGATCAGGCTGAAGCAGCTACCTTCCTGGGTACTGCACTGATGATTTCGTGTGGTATGATCCTGCTTATCCTGATTGCGCAATTTAATTCGATAGGTAAAACGGTTATCATACTTACAGAGATATTTTTCAGCATCATCGGCGTGTTCCTTGGAGTGGCTATATTCAAAATGACCATATCAATCGTAATGACGGGTATTGGTATTATAGCCCTGGCAGGCGTCGTCGTCCGGAATGGTATCCTGCTTGTTGAGTTTACCGATATGCTGATATCGCAGGGCGCGAGTTTACACGATGCAGTGGTTGAGGCTGCGCGTACACGTATGACGCCGGTGTTGTTGACGGCTACTGCAGCTATACTAGGATTAATACCACTCGGTTTAGGTTTCAATATAGACTTCGCAGGATTGTTCACATCGTTTAAGCCGCATATCTATTTTGGCGGCGATAACAATGCCTTCTGGGGACCGCTGTCGTGGACTATGATCTTCGGATTAGGTTTTGCAACAATCATTACGCTTATAGTGGTGCCTTGTATGTACATCATCCGGGTACGTATCAAATCGCGCTTGTTCGGCAGCAAGAAGAAAGAGGAAGTTCACGAACTCGAGCCTGAAATGAGCAGTATTTCATAATCAAACCATATATAATAGCAAAGCCGCCGTGGGATTTCCCGGCGGCTTTTTTTGTGTGCTCATCCGCCGGAAAATACAGTCTTGTGTCCGCTCACATCAAGTGTAAATATGACATTATTATGTATAGAATTTTTGATAATTTTGTTTAAAAAGTCAGGAATACAGAATAATACCCTTATTAAAGTGAGCACTGTAACAGATCAGCAGGATATTAAACGAGAAAAAATATTAGAAGCAGCCTACCAGCAGTTCCTTCACTATGGCTATTCGAAGACTACAATGAATGAGATTGCGGGTGCCTTATCGATGTCGAAGGCTTTGTTGTATTATTATTTCCCCGATAAAAGCCAATTATATATTGCGGTTACCCGGAAACTTTCGGAAGAGTATTTGCAATTGGTAAAGGAAAAAATTTCGATTACCAAAGACCTGAAAGAGGCTTTTGTTGCGCAGATAGACATCAATCACAATTTTATCCTGAGCAATTATAATTTCCTCGATTATATCCGTGTGAATGAGCAAAACCTTCCGGATACCATTTGGGACATAGTGGAACAGATAAGGCAGGCAGAAATTGAGCTGCTTACGAATGCAATCAGGCTTGAAGAAGAAAAAGGTACGATAGGTCGTATTGAGAACGCTGCCGAGGTAGTTGGCCTTTTACTTGATGCGCTGCATGGTGTACATGTTGGCACCATGGGATACAAGAAAACAACCTTCCCAAAAAAGGAACACCTGGATGAAATTCACCAAAAAAGATTAATGCTGGTGGATATTTTCGTACGCGGGCTAAGACATTGATTTTCTGTCAACTTAGGGTCAAAATAGCCTTGACTTTGAGCGGTGGCGAGCATTAATCCGTATATTTGACTATAATTTTAGTTTAGTCAATAATTAAGTCCATCAGGGCTACGTTATAAAAGAGACTTCTTAATTTAGAGGTGATTGTTTTAGAGTGATTGAAGCACCCTGTCCGCCAACTTGCGGATGGGGTGCTTTTTTTAGTTCTCGTTAAGCGTGATCATCCGCCAGTTTTTCTTATCGCCAACCTGGCCGCCCACAAATTTCAAGGTTATCTGGAAGCTGGTGATATTTTTGGGGCCCGATTGATTTTTGTCCTCGGCATAAGATTTTACCACAAATACCGAATCAGGTTTTTCAGCGCATTGGTACCCAGTTTCAGGGAACGAAATGTTGCCGGATTTTATCGTTGGTCTCACAAATTGCTTGGCCATCGAGTAAGCGTCGGCACTTACCGGGGCGCCATTTGTCATATCTTCGCTTGAGTCTGATAAAGCAAAACGCGCTACAAAAACCAGGAATATCGCCAACAAAGCCACTATCACAACCATTCCTTTTTGAAGAAATCTTTGTTTAGCGGCCTTTTGTTGTAAATATGCGTTCATCTATGCTTTCAACCTGTTAATAAAATTGGTAACAACGGCTCGCGCCTTCAAATCGTTGTGATTTTTCGCCACTACCCGGAAGCGTTGTTTCATACCCAATGCTTCCTTCCTGCGTACCTGCGGTATTGCCGTAGCTGAGACCCGAAACAGGAGCATCATGGCTTACGCCAAAACGTAATTTTTCACCTCCGTCGCGATTAATGAACAGGTCGAAAATCAGTGAAACCACTACTGCACTTGGCCCGGTCTCATTCCCGCTTCTGTACCATAAACCAACATTTACGCTCTTATGTTTGTACTGCATCCCAATACTGTAAGATTCGGCATTGGATTGCTTATAAAATACTACCGACGGGATGATGTATGATTTCTCGTCGTCGTATAAATTATCGAAGGCATTCAGGTCCCATCGATAGCTGATATGCGCGTTTGTGCGTATAGGCAGCTTTACAGGTGTACCCGTGAATGATTCGTTGGGCTGGTTCAAATGCTGCAAAGCCAGTCCTATATTGAAGTCATGTATCGCAAGGTTTGTGCCAAGACCAGAGTCGAAAAAGAATTTGTTGTTATATGGAAATGATCCGGCTGCGGCCGAAGAGCCCGAAACAATGCCCAGGGTTGGATCTATCTGGTCGCCAAACACAAGTTTGCTGTAGTCGAGTGTTCGGTTAGTGACGCCGGCCTGCAAGCCAAACGAAAGCACAAAATCTTCCGAGCCGACGCTATACGAATATAAGCCCGCAATATTCGTCAAATCGAGATAGGCTGTTCCCTCGCTGCTGCGGGTAACTAATAACCCGATTCCACCCCCAAAACGGGGAACATTATAATCAACAGAAGCCGATAAATAAGAAAAGGTTCCGGGTACGTTGGTCCACTGGTTACGATAAATAAGATTCATGCGCAAGTCGCCTTCAAACTGCCCGGTAAGTGCCGGGTTGAGATAAAGCGGCGAGTTGAAGAATTGTGAATACATATGGTCCTGCGCAAAGCCCGGCATGCGATGCAGAAGTATTATAAGCAATAAAAGGAGCCCCCGGGCTATATTCTTCATCTTTTATCGTATTAAATGTATTGCTCCGGGACGTTTTGGTACCGAGTGATTATATGACATGCCCTTCCACTCCGTACCATCCGCAAAAGTTGCCGATGCCTGCCATACATATACGCCTTGTTGCGCTGGAAGGCCCTTAAACGTTCCGTCCCAGCCTTCAACCGGCGAGCCGTTGGCATCCAGTTTTGTTGTTTCCCAAACCAGTTCGCCAAAGTTGTTGAATATCTGCAGGTGGAATGATTTCATTTGTGTGCCTTTGGCTTTAAAGAGGTTTATGTCGCTATTGGTGCTGCTCGGCGTGAATGCATTAGGCAGGAACAGGTTGCCCAGGAATTTTACCACAACCGTTTTGGTAACCGATGCGGAGCAGCCACTGGCTGCATTGGTTGCGTACAATGTTACCGTAAACGGCGACTGTTCGTAATTATATTGATGCTGGAAAGGTGCGTAGCCTGTGTCATGGCGCTCCTGCCCGTCGCCGAAAGCCCACAAATAACTTAGGGATGAGGCGGGTGTGTTGCCATCATCCGGTGTTATATTGGTGAATATTACATCATAGTGCTCGTTGAGAGTATAGGTAAAATCCGGTTGGGGAATCGGGTAGACTGTAAATTCTTTCAAGGCGGAAACCGGTGCGTCGCCACAGCCATTGTTGCCTGCTGTTATAGAAACGTAATAAGTACCCGGTGCTGTTGGCGTGTAGCTGAAATCGCCGGAGCCGCCGGGAATAGTAGTTATCGGCTGCTGATTGGAATCATAAATGGTATAAGTGAATCGGTCACCGCCGGTTGAAATGTTCTGGAAAATAACTGGGCTGCCCAGGCACACATTGCGCTGATCGTTTTTAATCTGCACCATTGAAACCAGCGATGAAGGTGAGGCAGAGATAATAATTGGTGTCGATGTGCCTTTGTCGCCACACTGGTCTGTTGCCACAACGTATACCGTATAGTCTGTAACCTTTGTTGGGTTTACTGGCTGGAATGTTACATCACTCTTATCTGTTTTGGTGATATGCTGAATGATATTTCCACCGCCGTCGGTTAAGTAAAAATCGTATTGGACATTATTGCCGGGTGATAAATTCTGAGCCGTCAGCGTAAACCCGCCACAGGCAGCCGTCTGGCTCGGGTTAATCACCGCAACCGGAACAGCCGGACTCACCTTAACTGTTGCGGTAAATGGCGTCTTCAAATCGCAATTGCTCACCGGTGTTAGGGTAATGGTATAAGTCACTTCTTTACCATCAGGCGAAGGTGCAAAGGTATGAGGCGTTGGTGTAGTAGCCGGTGATGTTGAGCCGTCACCAAAATCCCATAAGTAACTTCCGGTAGGAGCAGGGGTAGAAGTATTGGTAAAGGTAACCGTAGTTGGGCCACATCCCAGAACTTTATCCTGTGTAAAGCTCGCCGTAACATCCGCTGAAACAACAATATTTACTGAGGCTGTGGTATTTCCGCAAGGTGGCAAACCGCTTATTGTCCAGGTAAAGGTATAGGTATTACCTTTTACCAGGTTGTTTACCTGCGTGTTTGGATTGCTGGGGGCAACGATAGTCGCGCCGGGTCCCGCAGTCTGGGTCCAAAGGCCTGTAAACTGTCCCGGATCGTTACCACTCAGTGTCGCAAACGTTGAATTGCAAACTGCCTGATCTTTGCCTGCATCGGCCTGTATGGGGGCTGGATTAACGGTAATTGTTGTCGCCGTTGACGGCAGCGGGTTACATTTGCCGCTTTGAATTACAGCCCGGTATTGGGTTGTTTGTGTGAGGTTTGTATAATCCTGGGTAATGCTGACGTTTACAATTGGCTGCCAGCTAGTGCCGTTATCGACGGAAGATTCCCAGCGCAGAATATTGCCTTGCTGCCCCGAAAGAGTAATTTGTCCGCTATTGCCCGAAGAACAAACGGTTGCGTCGCCGGCGGTTGTTCCACCGATAGTAGGCAAGTCAACCTTAATGTTTACAGCATTGCTGCTGGGCGGACAGGTAGGTGTAGCCGTGATGGTCCACTGGAACTGGTAGAGATTACCCGGTACAAGGCCTGTAACCACGGCGTTAGGACTTGTATCATCCGAAAATTTCGCGCCAGCCGGCCCACTTACAATTGTCCATTTACCTGTTCCCGGAGCAGGGTTATTGCCTTGTAAGGTATAAGTGGTAGTCGCGCAGACCTCGTCATCTGGCCCCGGATTGGCCACGACTGGTAGCGGCTGCACAGTCACAGAGGCAGTCACTGGTGTGCCGGGGCAAGAGCCATTATAAGGCGTAATGGTATAAGTTACGGTACCTGCGGCGCCACTATTATTGACCAATACATCCTGTATGGCGTTGGTTTGCACGGCGTTGGCCTGATTGGTATTGCCGGAAATACCTGCGGTAGCCGTGCTCGTCCAGGTATAGCTGGTGTTGGGTATATTGGTCGTTAGAACGATATCAGCAGGCTGGTTACTACAGATTGGAGAGCTGGCTGCCGCTGCGGTGATTACCGGCAATGGATCAACGGTTACCGTGAGCGTAAATACGTTGCCGGTACAATTGTTATTCTGTGGCGTAATCTTATACACCACTACTGCCGCTGTAGTCGGGCTGCTATCCGTAATAATATCATTTATCGTGCTGCCGCTTCCGGAAGCTGTGAATCCTGTTGCTGCACCCGATGTAACCGAGGCTGTCCATGTGAAATTATTTCCACCGCTGGTTGACGTGATATTGTAAGCGACCGGCTGCTTGGTACAAATAGTTTCAGCAGGCGGACTGGTTACATTATCGATCGGTGTAATGGTGATGGTAATATTACTGGCGATGATATTACAAGGAGATGGCAACGATGTATTTGCCTGCAAAGTAAGGGTAACCTGTCCGGCGGCAATCTCCGCCGCAGAGGGAGTATAGGTCGGGCTCAGTACATTACGGCTTGGATTGAAAGTTCCCGTTCCGCCAACCCAGGCCGAACTGGTTACTGTGCCGGTTATTTTACCAGCTAACGTCGCTACCGGGCTGCTCGCGCAAATGGTTTGATTGGGCCCGGCTGATACGGTCGGAGCCTGTACAAAGTTGATAGT
This sequence comes from Mucilaginibacter sp., assembly GCA_025934475.1. Lineage (GTDB taxonomy): Bacteria > Bacteroidota > Bacteroidia > Sphingobacteriales > Sphingobacteriaceae > Mucilaginibacter. The sequence continues at coordinate 11,341 of JAICXZ010000002.1, forward strand.
TTGCGTTTTAGTTACCGTACCGCAGCTATTTGTTTCGGTTGCCTCAATAGTATAAGTGGCAAAGTCGGTAAATAATATCTGGGGATATTGGCTGTTTAGGGTTGTTCCCCCCTGAAAGGTAGATGCACCACCTGTTATCTTCCAGGTATAAGTGGTTGCCTGGGGCTGTGCAGTACCGATCATTGTAGTTTGGGTGGGGCCGGCGCTAGGGTCGAAAGTTAGTAGCTGATTGCTTCCGCAAAGTGTTGTGTTCGGCGATAGCGATACTGTAGGGACATCATTTACCGTAATAGTTTGCTGCCCGGAGGTAACAGTTCCGCAATTGCTGGAAGTAGCAATAGCCAGTTGAATTTGATACAAACCAACAACCGGAAATACAAATTGCGGCGATTTACTATTAGCATTAGTACCGCCTGCGTAAGTCGCCGTGCCAGGCCCGGTCACTGTCCAGGTATACTGATTAGTGGCTCCTGCACAGCCATTATCAACTATTGAAGTATTGTTTGGCGTTACCGGGCCGCCTTTGAGACATACCGTACCCGACGGCAGGCTAAAAATAGGCTGAGGTGGATTTTGAAGGCATATATCCTGGGAGACGTCGCTGGCAGTACATCCGCCATTACCATTTTGAAGGTGCAGCGTAATCACATGAGAGCCTGCCGGTGTAGTGGCGGGCAATGTGAAAGATTGGGTCAGTGTGTAATTCTGCGCCACCGGGACGCCATCAACCGACCACGTATATAAATTAGTGGTGGAAGGCTGGCAAGTGTTGGGATCTATACCCGGATCGGATTGATTGGCGATGACAACCGGTGTGCCGGCACATGAGATTGGAGGTACGGTAAATTTGTTGGTTGGTGGCACTACCACTTTGGCGCTGTTACTTGGTGCAGCGCCAATATTTCCACAGAAAGCATTACTGGCCTGGAAAACCACGGCGTTGCCGCAAGATGCCTTGGTGAAAGTATGAGTAATCTGTGCGTTTAAGGCCTGGATTTGGCACAATGTCAATACCGTAGCTGGCGAGCCATCGCCCCAGGTTATGGTGTAAATATTTCCCGGATAGTTGTATTGCAGACCTGTCGACGACGTAACGTCGAGGTTAATCGTAAGGCTGCCGGAGCCGTTGATCAAACAAACTGTCAAATTGCCTGTGGAACCGATATTGGTATTGATCACGTTGTTGACTAACTGGTAATCGTAGGTGCCAACCACGCCGGCATTGGTTGCTTTTACCGAAACCGTATAATTTCCGGTATTGGCGTGAAAAGTATAACCTGCAACAGGAATAGCCACATTGCTGGCTTCGGCAGTTTTAGTCAGCTCGTTATAAAAGGTAGCTGTTGTTGCAGCGCCGGCTGTTGAATTATTGGTAAAGGTAAATTGGGCGTTCGCGCTTCCGTTACATTGCCCGTAAACTTCGGGGTAATTGGGATTAAGAACCTGTGATGTCGTCCCCGCTACTACACCGGTACCTGCGACAACGGTTATGGAACTATATACCGTGCTGGTTACAGCTGGTGCCGATGATTTGACCTCCAGTTTATAAGTACCTGGAAGTGTGCCCGCCGGTATTTTTCCATTGACAAATGTGGCATAAAAGCCGTTATAGGTGCCAATTGCGGTTCCGGGGACAAAATTGCCGGCAACATCCGACATATAAAGGGTGTAAGTATTGTTTTGGGCGACGCAACCAGACGCATCATTTACAGTAATGGGAACAGCGATCGTAGAACCCGGGGCATAGGGACCGGCATCCGGAGTACCGACGGTAATTGTTTGGGCAAATGCGCCTATGACAATAAATAGGCAGAACAGAGACGTTAGAAGTATGCTTCTGGCGTAGATCTTAGACATTAATACCCAACTTTTGCAATAAATAGTTTACCCAATCCATCTTGCTTAAAGCACCGTTAGAAATTTTTACCGTGTACTAAACCACAAGAATTCTCCCTTTTTACGAAAACTTGAAATCTGTTGTTGCAATTTTCGGCTCTGAAATGCTTTATTTTTTTTAAAATATGATGCTGTATTACAGTATCATAAGAGCCTGAGTTAAAGTTGCCGGGTAAGGGGAGTTTCGGTTCTCTTAACATGGTGATTTTCAGTGTGATTAGCAACGGTTTAGTGGAATTTTATTAACCAAAGAATAAATACGTGACAAAGATGGCGGCGATGATTCCGGCCAGGTCTGCAAGCAGACCATAAGGGATGGCGTACCTGATCTTTTTGATACCAACGGAACCGAAGTATAATGCCACGATATAGAACGTCGTATCAGCCGATCCATTAAACACGCATCCTAAACGGCCGGCAAAGCTGTCGGTTCCGTAAGTTTGCATGGTATTGATCATCATTGCTCTCGATCCCGAGCCGCTTAACGGCTTCAGATAAGCTACCGGCATTGCATCGACAAAGCGGGTATCTAATCCGGCCTTGCTGACTGCCCATCGCAAACCGTCATTCATGTAGCCGAGCGCCCCGCAACTTTTAAATACTGCGATACCCACCAGCATGCCGACCAAATAAGGGATGATTTTGACACACGTTTCAAAACCCGATTTGGCGCCGTCAATAAATGCTTCAAAAACATTGATCTTTTTGATAAGGCCCCCGAAAACAAAAGCAACCGGTATGGATAAGAGCAGGAAATTACTTACCACTTTTGATACAGTGCTAATTTGCTCTTTGCTAAGGTAATGCGTCATGCCCCATACCATCAGGGTGATGATTAGTGTAATTCCACCAAGCCAGGCTATAATGACGCCATCAAAAAGTTTGATCTTTTGTTTGATAGCTACTGCGATCATGCCTACAACAGCCGAAGCATAGGTGGCGATAATGCAGGGTATAAATATGTCCGTAGGATCTTTGGCGTGAAGAATTGCGCGTTGCGCAATAATGGTTACCGGCAATAACTGCATCCCCGAGGTAAGCAGTACCAGGAACATGATCTGGGCGTTTGAGGCCTCTTCCTTATTCGGATTTACCTCCTGCATGCTGTCCATGGCTTTCAGGCCCAGGGGGGTAGCAGCATTCAGCAGGCCAAGGAGGTTGGCTGAAAAGCTCATCAATATATTGCCGTGAGCAGGGTGGTCGGCGGGTATTTCGGGGAATATTCTTCTAAAAAAAGGTCCAACAATGCGTGAAAGAAACCGGATGGCCCCGGCTTTCTCGCCAATGTTCATGACGCCCAGCCAAAATGCCATGTAGCCAATCAGCGGTAAAGCAATGTCCATTACCGCCGATTGCGATGAACTAAAGAGGCTGTCTACAACAACCTTAAACGAGTCGGTGTCGCCCAAAAATATCAGCTTCACCAGCGCGATCACAAAAGCGATGAGGAAGAATGCGATCCAAATGTAATTAAGGGCCATATCTAGTTCAGGGCTTGAAGGTAGTGCAAATCATCACTATCTTTAGGTCAAACTTTTCCATATCATGCCTCAATTTGTTGATAACCTTACGCCTTGTATAGATAACTTTTTACAACATGTTCATAGCAAGCAGGTTGACTGGGAAAGTAAGCCGGCGCCAAATAAATGGTCGAATAAGGAAATTATAGGGCATTTGTGCGACAGCGCCATGATAAACCTGCAAAGATTTATCCGCTGTACCTATGAGGAGAACTTTAAACTGGTCTATCACCAGGATGAATGGGTCACTGTTCAGCATTACCAGGAAATGAAAATGGAGAATTTATTAGAATTATGGCGTCTGTTAAATTCGCAAATCGCAAGCGTATTATCCCAATATCCGGAAGACCGCTGGATAGTAAAATGTGATAACGGACGAAATGCGATAGCATTAAACACAGTTGAATTCCTCGCACAGGATTACGTGGATCATCTTCAACATCATCTTAATCAAATAAGACTATGATGGCGACTGCAGGATATTCAGGAACGCCTCTCGCCAAAAAGCTTGGCATTAAAGACGGCCTTCACATCAAATTGATCAATGCTCCGGATCATTACCTTTCTTTATTTACCGATCTGCCGCCAAATTTGCGCTTTGACGACGCGGGCGACTGTGCGATCGACTTTATTCATTTCTTTTCGAAAAGTGCACCGGAATATAAAGCCCTGCTTCCTAAATTGAAGGAGCAGATCAAATCGAATGGCATGATATGGATATCATGGCCCAAAAAGGCTTCTAAAGTTCCAACTGATATAAATGAAGACATCATCCGCAACTACGCCATCGAAATTGGCCTTGTAGATATTAAGGTTTGTGCCGTTGATGAAACATGGTCGGCGTTGAAACTGGTGGTGCCGGTTCAAGACAGGTGTTGAAAAGTTGGAAAGTTGTAAAGTTAAAAGGTTACATGCAGCAAGGTAGTGCTCAATTAACCGTGTCATTTATTAGCCTGTTAACTTGTAAATTATTCGGATCAAAAGATTTTAGTTCGGTACACTAAGTGTTCATGCCTGCACGCCCGCCACCCCCTGTTTTTCCATAAATTGCTGATAAACAGCTTTCCCAAAATTCGAAATGTGCAAAATCGATGCAAAACCCCCTATTTTCGTGAACATGGTTTTTCAGAGATTAGAGACTAGAGATTAAAGATTAGAGATTAATATGTCATGCCTGTAATAACCTTCCAACTTTTCGACTTTACAACATTGCAACTAAAATACCAAACCATCCTGTCTTACTTCAATATCAATATGTGAATCACCTGATTATTAATTACATGTCCGGTTATTGGTTCGGCCATTCTTTGTTTTTATCGTATAACCTTTTACCATCACAAACGTATCAGTCTTTTGAAGGTTGTTGGTGACCATATACCTAAGGTCATCATACGACAGCGGGTGCTTCTGACCAAAGCATATTGCGCAAGAGAAGAGAGATATAAACAACAAAACCGGCTTTTACATCAAAGCTAAAATTAGGAGAATTATTTACTAAACGTCACAATTATGTACCAATCGATGCAGCAGACACAGTATTCACGCGTAAAAGTTGTAAATTTGAAGCTTTTAAAAGACGACATGACTACCATTCAATTATCGCGCGTACATGGAGACTTTGGCTTTGTAGCCACTGACCAAAACGGACATTCTATCCAAATGGACAGCAGCCCTGAAAGCGGCGGCGAAAACTTTGGCGTGCGCCCGATGCAAACCTTGCTGATGGGTCTTGGTGGCTGCTCTGCTATCGATGTGATCAGCATCCTAAAGAAACAACGCCAGGACGTGGTGGACTATAAAATGACCATCAGCGGCGAACGTGAAACCGGCAAGGAACCATCATTGTGGAAATCGATCAATGTTGAGTTTCACCTTTATGGCGATATTGACCAGGATAAGGCGGCACGTGCTGTCGATCTTTCGGTCAATAAATATTGCTCGGTTGCAGCTACCCTGATGGGCTCTGGCGCCACTATTACTTCGCAGGTGTTTGTGCACCCGGCGCAGTAAAAATTAACCATTTTTATATCTCTTATACTCTTATTAACCATGTCTAAAAAGCTCGACCCTGTTACGCAGGCGATCCGCATTCAAACACCCCGGTCGTCGCAACAGGAACACTCGACCCCGCTTTACGTTACCAGCAGCTTCACTTTTGATGAGGCTGAAACTATGCGTGCGGCTTTTGCCGACGAATCTGACGATAATATTTACAGTCGTTTCAGTAATCCCAACGTTGATGAATTTGTAGCAAAGATGTGCGCGCTGGAAGGTGCCGAGGCAGGTTTTGCAACTTCAACGGGTATGGCGGCTATATTTTCGTCGATGTTACCATTGCTGAAACAGGGTGATCACGTAGTATGCTGCAGCTCGGTTTTCGGAAGCACTTTTACACTGGTTACCAAATACCTGCCGCGTTATGGCATCACCACCACTTTAGTGCCCGCTGGCGATAATACAGCGTGGGAAGCCGCTGTTCAACCCAATACCAAAATGGTTTACCTGGAAACTCCTACCAACCCACAGTTGGAAGTAATTGATCTTGAATGGGTTGGTAAGTTTTCGAAAAAACACAACCTGATTTTGAACGTCGACAATTGCTTTGCTACGCCTTTGTTGCAAAGGCCTGTTGATTTTGGCGCAGATCTGGTTGTTCACTCAGCTACCAAGTGGATCGACGGACAGGGTAGGGTACTGGGCGGTATAATTGTTGGCCGGGCAGACCTGATAAAAGAGATTTACTTGTTCTGCCGCAATACCGGTCCATCTTTATCTCCATTTAACGCCTGGATCCTCAGCAAGAGTCTCGAGACACTGGATGTGCGCATGGAACGTCATTGCGCAAACGCGCTTAAAATAGCCGAAGCACTGCAAAGCAACCCGCATGTGTCATGGGTAAAATATCCATTTTTACCATCACACCCGCAATATGATATTGCTAAAAAGCAGATGAAAGCCGGAGGTGGCGTATTCTGCCTCGAGTTGAAGGGCGGTCTGGAAGCAGGGCGCAAGTTCCTGGATGCACTGGAGATGCTTTCGGTTACAGCCAACCTTGGCGATACCCGCAGTATTGCATCCCATCCAGCTAGCACAACGCACTCAAAACTTACGGACGAACAGCGATTGGCCGTTGGTATTACCCCTGGTTTGATCCGTATCTCAACTGGTTTGGAAAAGGCTGAAGATATCCTGGCTGATATAGAACAAGCGCTGGAAAAGAGCGCGCATTAATTCCCACTTTATGGATCGATCAGTACCTATACAGACCCTGCATTTATTCCCGGTACTGAATGAGTTGCTGATCGATCTTCTTCGTTCCTTGCCTCCCGACGATTGGAACAAGCCCACCCTCGCTAAACAGTGGACCGTTAAAGATGTCGCGGCTCATTTGCTGGATACCAACATGCGCACGGTATCTCTGCTCGAAGGTTATTCGCTTCCGCCTGCAGGGCCAATCAGCAGTTATCGTGATCTTGTTGAATACCTGAATCAGCTGAATGCAACCTGGGTAAATGCAATGAAACGGGTGAGCCCGGCGCAGATCATCAGGATGATGGATGATTCGAATCGGCGTTATGTCGACTACTACGCTTCTCTTGCCCCATTCGCACCCGCCATTTATAGTGTTGCATGGGCCGGCGAAGATGAATCACTGAACTGGTTTCATATCGCCCGTGATTATACGGAGAAATGGCACCATCAGCAGCAAATACGGGAAGCGGTGGGCAAAACTGAGCCCTTAATGACTCCTGAGCTTTATTACCCTTGTATCAGCACTTTCATGCGCGGATTGCCGCATACTTACCGCGATGTCCAAGCCAAAGAAGGAACGAGTATAAAAATTATCGTTAGCGGCAAGGCTGGGCGCAGTTGGTTTCTTTCTAAGAAATCGCACAAATGGGTTTTAGAGGATATATCTGAAACCGTGGCTGATGCCACAATAATACTAAGCCCAGAAGTGGCCTGGAAGCTCTTTACCAAAGGAATTACCGCTAATATGGGGCGCCGGGAATCAATTATTCAAGGAGGAGAGTATCTTACTGCTCCGCTTTTCTCCATGGTTTCCGTTATCGCTTAAGCGGATAGCAAATAAATTTTTTTATCTTTTAGGAAAAATTGCGTATCTTACTTTGATTAAACCTACGCAATTATGAAACCCAGGCTTAAAAAAGCCCTCTTGCTTTTCTTCGGCATTGCCATCGGCTGCCAATTATTTGCTCAAACTGCTGATCCAAACCAGCCAAAACCGACTTTAACCGACTACCGTACCTGGTCCGTTGGAATTTCTACAGGCATTTCTACCCCCTATGTGTTGATTGGGTACAACTCGCGACAAGATTTTACTTCTCCCGATATTCAGGCGGGCTATGGTATTTATATAAAAGATCAGCTCACACACGGTTTCGGCCTGCAAGCTGACCTTTTTGCCGGCAAAATAAAAGGTGATCATTCTCAGCAAAAAAACGGGGACGGCGCTTTTATTTATTCGGGATTCGACACCAAAGTAAACTGGTCTGCCAGCTTTAGTGGCAATTTTACCATCGCGCATATTTATAATAAGCATAATCAGGGCATTATCCAGCCTTATTTATCATTGGGAGTAGGAGTGATGAACTACACGCCTACTTTGCATTCATATTTTACCAGCCCTACTTATCTGTCTGCTTCAAGCGAGCTTATGATACCGGTGGGTGCCGGATTTAAATTCAACATTACGCCGAGCGTCAACCTTGATTTCGGTTACCAGGTTAATTTTGCCGGTGACGAC
>JAICXZ010000618.1 GCA_025934475.1 Mucilaginibacter sp.
CCAATTGCGGTGGCTGGGTCGTTTGCTAACCGGTTTCGGCTTACTATGGCTGTTGTGGATACCTTTTACGGGTGTCGATTATTTTTATTTCCACTATCAGTTAGGTACAGAAGCCTATTATCCTTTATATCTCGCGTCAGCAACCCTAACCATCTGGATAGCGTCAGTAGCTTATTTAAGACCGGAAGTGGGTGTCATTGCTGATGCGCCTTCGTTTTCCAAAACATCCTTGCCTCTAGAGCTGAAACAGAAAGGTATCTGGCTGAAAAAAACTGTTAAAGAAAACCGCTACTACCAGGATCCTGATCTCAATTTGCGTTCCCTGGCCGAAAAGCTTAACCTGCATCCCAATGAATTATCACGGATCATCAATACATCGCTCAAAAAAAGCTTTAATGATTTCATCAACGAGTATCGCGTTGCGGAAGTAACACGAAAAATGCAGGACCCGGCTTATGACCATATAACCCTGCAAGGCATTGCATTTGAATCCGGTTTCAACTCCAAAACCACGTTTCACCGGATATTTAAAGAAATGACGGGTAAAAGCCCCGCAGAATACAAAACTGATCAAAAAAATGAACTCCCATCTTATAACTTGGAACCTCGCAGTCGTTTTGCGCCGCTAATTTCGTACCGAGAAACCACCCCAAAGTGGACCCAAACGAAATCAAATCGCAAATATATGTTCAAGAACTACTTTAAAATAGCCTGGCGCAACCTGATGCGCAATAAGAGTTATGCTGCTATCAATGTTACTGGTTTGGCTATCGGTTTAGCAGCCTGCCTGCTCATATTCCTGATCGTTCAGTTTGAAACGAGTTTTGATAATTTCCATGTAAACGGAGATCGGATATATCGCGTCGTCAATGTAAACAGAGGCCCTGATGGAACACATACAGGTCCTGGCACGCCGCTGCCGATTTCAGAAGGGCTTAAGCTTGATTTTCCACAGCTGAAGCTGGTATCTAATGTCATGCTTAACGATGGTTCGCGTTATTCTGTGGGTGATGGAGGCGATGGCAAAGTGGTAAAAAAATTTAAGGAAGACCTGGCTTATTATGCGGATTCCCAATTCTTTCAAATATTCAATTTTAAGTGGCTTGCAGGTGACAAAAAAACTGCCCTGGCGGAGCCTAATACTATCGTATTAACCCGTGACGAAGCCAATAAATTTTTCGGCGATTGGCATACAGCAATGGGAAAAATAGTTCGATACGAAAACAGACGTGACTTTAAAGTTACCGGCATCCTTGAAAATGTCCCGGTAAATACCGATTTCCCGTTGAAACTTGCTTTGTCGTGGGTAACGCTCGTAGATAAGGGCGGAGATCTTAGCGGCAATGCACAGGATTGGGTGAGCACTTTTAGCGATAGAAATTGCTATGTCGTACTTCCAGGTAATATGAGCGAAAAAAAGATGGATGCTGATCTGATTGCTTTTGCAAAAAAACATGTCCCCCCGCCATATAACAAGAATACTTATTTTCAATTGCAGGCATTGAAAGATATGCATTATAACACTGAGGTGGGCGTTTACAGCCACCATGCGTTTAGCAAACAATTAATTGATGTTATTAGTCTGATTGGTTTGTTCCTGCTCATTATTGCCTGTGTTAATTTTATCAACCTGGCTACCGCACAGGCTGTAAACCGGTCGAAGGAGGTGGGTATTCGCAAAGTTTTGGGCAGCAACCGCTATCAATTGGTACTGCAGTTTATCAGCGAAACTTTGATCATTACTTTATTTGCCGTTGTACTTGCAGTTGTAATTGCAGTGGCAACACTGCCCATGTTAAATAACCTGCTGGAAGTGCAGATAAGCAATAGATTCATGGTAAGCCCGATAGTGATCTTGTTTTTAATAGGACTTGTTACCGGTGTCACTTTTCTGGCGGGATTTTACCCGGCATTGGTACTGTCCGGCTATAACCCGATCGAAGCGCTGAAAAACAGGATCAAAGCCGGCCGTTCGAGCGGGATATCATTGCGCAGGGTTCTTGTGGTAGGTCAATTTTGCATTGCGCAATTCCTGGTGATCGGTACGCTGGTGCTGGTCTATCAGATGAACTATTTTAAGAATAGATCCCTTGGCTTTAATAAAGACGCGGTGATCACTGTTCCGTTCCCAGGCGATAGCGTTGGCCTGACAAAAATAAACGCCCTGAGAGACCAGCTTTTACAGCAACCAGGCATTAAAGACGTGAGTGTTAGCCTATACGCGCCATCTGAAAATAGCGCATGGCACAGTGATTTTAAGTTTAATAACGAACCTAAACAGGTTGATTTCAATGCCAGTATTAAATTTGCCGACCAGGAATATTTTAAATTATATGATATCTCATTTGTTGCCGGCGGACCTTACCGTAAGTCGGACACCGTATCAGGTTATGTGGTAAATGAAACCCTGATTCATAAACTAGGTATTACAGATCCGAAACAGGCTATTGGTAAATACATTATGCTATGGGATGACAAGAGATTACATGCACAAATAACCGGTGTGGCTAAAGATTTTAATGTTGGATCGCTTAAGAACGCCATACCGCCGGTATTGATGGCGTCATTGAAAGCTAATTACCAGAAACTGAATATCAAGATTCAACCGGTTAATGTGAGCCAGACACTGGCGGGCATTCAGCGTCTTTGGGACAAAACATACCCAGATGGGGTATACGAATATCAGTTCCTTGACAAAACAATTGCTGATTTTTATAAAAGCGAGGACGAGTTATCTACGCTGTACAAAATATTTGCAGGCATAGCCATCTTCATATCATGCCTGGGACTATATGGCCTTGTTTCATTTATGGCTGTGCAGCGCACCAAAGAGGTGGGTATCCGTAAAACTCTGGGTGCTTCGGTAGGTCACATCGTATATCTTTTCTCAAAAGAATTTACCATCCTGATCTTAATTGCTTTCCCGATAGCTGGTTCGCTGGGATATTATTTTATGGATAAATGGCTCCAGGATTACGTGTATAAGATTACAATTGGTCCGGGTATTTTCATTCTGGCCATATTGGCTTCAGTAGCCATCGCATGGGTCAGCGTGGGGTACCGGGCTGTGAAAGCCGCTTTGGCTAATCCAGTTAACAGCCTGCGCTCTGAATGAACGCAGTAATTTAGAGATTAGAGACCGGAGATTAGTTAGCTAATCGTAAACACAAATGCCTAATCTCTAATCTTCAGTCTCTAATC
>JAICXZ010000417.1 GCA_025934475.1 Mucilaginibacter sp.
ACCGACATATACTTGTGCAAAGCTGATCAATCCCGCCCACAAAATGCCCCAGAACCATATCCACCGCCACCTTTTACAAAATACGAAACATATGAAAATGGCCATCGCAAAATGATCGCTGGCGTGTGTGGACGGGAAACTGAATCCGGTGCCGCACGCATTTATTCGAAGAATAGCGGTCTTAGCCATTTCCGGATCATTACAAGGTCTTAACCGGCGAACTTCGTTTTTACCGATATGCACGCTGGTAAAATCAGCGACGCCGGCGCTGGCGGCCATAAGGGCGATAATTAGCAAACCCTGCCATTTGTATTTCCACACGCACAACACAATAATGATCATATAAAGCGGTATCCAGGTGCGGGCATTGCGCAGGATAGGCATCAGCCAGTCAAAGAATGGATTGCCAAAATCGTGATTAATAAAATAAAAGATGTGCTTGTCGAGCTGTACCAGGTGTTCGATCATGATGCGTTTTGCCAAAAATAGATATTTCTGCTATACTGATGGTCACCGTATAGTCGTTATGTTTTACAAAACCATAGCAGGTCGGTAGCGTTATTTAGTTGACCTTTTGGAACGCCAATAAAATAAGGCCTTATCGGATCGATTTTGTTCGGCTGAAGTCCAAATATTTTTAATTTTGCGAACCAATACATTTACGCTTTGACATTAATAAAATCCATTTCGGGAATCAGAGGCACCATTGGCGGTGCGGCAGGCGACGGGCTCACTCCGTTAGACATAGTTAAATTTACATCAGCTTACGGAACGTGGGCCGCTAAGAAGGCCGGCATCAAAAAAATCGTTGTTGGCCGCGACGCACGTATCTCTGGCAGCATGGTGAATAGCCTTGTTGTAGGAACCCTGCAGGGGCTTGGTATCGATGTGATCGATTTGGGTCTCTCAACCACACCTACTGTGGAGATTGCTGTTCCTGAGGAGAAAGCCGCAGGTGGTATCATTCTCACCGCCAGTCACAACCCCAAACAATGGAACGCTTTGAAATTGCTGAACGCAGCAGGTGAATTTATCAGTGACGCGGAAGGCAAGGAGGTTTTGGCCATTGCTGAAAGCAGTAATTTTAAATATGCTGACGTTAATGACCTGGGCAAAGTAACTGCCGATGATAGCTATTTGCAAAAGCATATTGATCATATACTGATGCTGCCTTTGGTAGATGTAGCTGCAGTAAAGAAGGCCAACTTCAACGTTGTGATTGATTGTGTAAACTCCACAGGTGGAATATTTGTGCCTGCCTTATTGGATGCTTTGGGCGTTAAAACAGTTCATAAATTATACTGTGATCCCGATGGCAATTTTCCTCACAATCCTGAGCCTCTCGCTGAGAACCTTGTAGCATTATCGCAGGAGGTTGTTAAAAAGCGTGCTCATTTGGGCATCGCAGTCGACCCGGATGTTGATCGTCTTTGCTTTGTTTGCGAGGATGGCAATATGTTCGGTGAGGAATATACCCTTGTGGCCGTGGCCGATTATGTGTTGAAAAACAAACCCGGAAATACCGTATCTAATCTCTCATCAACCCGCGCTTTGCGCGACGTAACCGAAAAGGCCGGCGGCGAATATCACGCAGCTGCAGTAGGCGAGGTAAATGTAGTGAACAAGATGAAGGAAGTGGGCGCCGTTATCGGCGGCGAAGGCAATGGTGGTGTTATCTACCCGGAGCTTCACTATGGCCGGGATGCATTGGTAGGCATTGCCTTATTCCTGACCCACCTGGCCAAATACGGCAAGTCGGTTTCAAACCTGCGTAGTAGCTATCCGAGCTATTTTATCTCCAAAAATAAAATTACTCTTACACCCGAAATGGACATTGACAGCCTGCTCAAAAAGGTTGAAGAGAAATACAAAAAACATCCGCATACCACAATTGACGGTCTGAAGATAGAATTTGATAAAGAATGGGTACATTTGCGTCGTTCAAATACAGAACCCATTATCCGCATCTATTCCGAAGGCAATTCAGAGACTATCGCTGATAATATCGCCAACAAAATGATCGCTGATATTAAGGATATTCTGCATCTGAAAGATCTATAGTCCGGAAATCCGCATAAGCCTGCCTGCCGGCAGGTCCGAAAGTCCGGAAGAATAGATTAGCAACTCAATAATTAACTGAGCATTATTTGCCTGGTGTAAATTTAGGTTTGCGCGGGGCAACTAATCTCTAATTAACTAATCTTTGATAACTGAACCATGCGTGTCTATTTGGATAATGCTGCAACGACGCCTATTGACCCTGAGGTACTGAAGGAAATGTATAAAGTGATGGAAACCCATTATGGCAATCCATCATCAATCCATGGCCATGGCCGGGAAGTGCGGGCATTGATCGAAAAATCACGGAAAACCATCGCTAACCTGCTGCATACATCTCCTGCTGAGATATTTTTCACTTCTGGCGGTACCGAAGCCGACAACACGGCTATCCGCTGTGGTATCATTGATAATGGCATCAAACACGCTATTTCAAGTCCTATCGAGCATCACGCCGTAATTCACACACTGGAGGCTATGCAGAAAGCCGGTACCATCAAATTAAGTTATGTTGATGTGGATGGCAAGGGCAATATCGATTATGATCATTTCGAAAAGCTCCTAAAGGACAATGAGCGCAGTTTTGTATCCCTGATGCATGCCAACAACGAACTCGGAACGCTAAGCGATATGTATCGCATTGGCGACCTGTGCGAACAATATAATGCCATCTATCATTCTGATACGGTTCAAACCATGGGGCATTATGCTCATGATCTTCGTGAGCTGAAGGCGCACTTCCTTGTTTGTGCGGCACATAAACTGCATGGTCCTAAGGGAATAGGTTTCCTGCATGTAAACCACAAGATCAAGATCAAACCATTTATTTACGGTGGTTCGCAAGAGCGTAATATGCGCGGCGGGACCGAAAATGTTTATGGTATTGTTGGTCTCGCTAAGGCGTTGGAGATTGCTTATGCCAACATGCATGAGCATCAGCAATACATCCAGGGTCTCAAGTCGTATATGATCGACCAATTGCAAGCTAACATCCCGGGCATTCAATTTAATGGTGATATTGATCCTGCTAAAAGCTTGTACACCGTCCTAAACGTTTCCTTCCCATGCAACGATATGGCTGATATGATGCTATTCAATTTGGATATTGCAGGTATTTCAGCTTCTGGCGGCAGTGCATGCAGTTCAGGAACAGATATTGGTTCGCATGTATTGAATGCAATCGGCAACAACTCGGCTGGTCCCTCCGTGCGTTTCTCGTTCTCGAAATATAATACTAAGGAAGAGATTGATTACACAGTATCCAAACTCAAAGAACTGTGTATGGCTTATGCATAAAATAAAAAGTTTTTTTCCTTTCGCGAAAAAAAGAAAACAATAACGGAAATCGATCGGTTTATCTATTACAACGAAAGGATAAACCTATGTTAACCACTAAAAATAAATCGGGAAAGAGCGGGAATAAGAATAGTCCGCCTGATTCTTCTAAGCGGCCAGGTCAAAGGCCCCAGAAGCAGGCTCCCGGTCAAAAGGAGGACATTGCGTATCCGCAGGAAAGTGAAGCTGCTAATCAGCGCGAAGGTGCTGATCCTACTTTTACTGAACGTAACGACGTAACTCCACCAAATAAAAAAGAGTTTCCATCTGTCGGTCCGGCTAAAACAGATTTTGAAAGCCGGCCACATGGACGCACTACTGGCCGTATGATCGGCCACGAACCGGGAACCGAATCAGTATAATTTTCTGTTAAGTTATGTGCCTCCGAAAGTCATCCGTTATGGTTTTCGGAGGTTGTTTAAAATTAATGTGATGACTGACTATCTGGATCGTGCTGATGAGCAGGACGATGGACAAATAAATAAAAACACGAATAGCCGTCCGGAACCTTCCGGTCAAAAGAAAAAAAAACTTGAGACCGATGGGCCGGAGAAAGATAAAGACTATAAAGTTTTGCACAATGACGGCAGCTTCGGCGAACTTCCCCCAAAAGAAGGGGACGGTAGTGGTGCGTTAGACGGCACCGTAGGCCGGGGCATGTGATCAAAAGATATCCGCACTTTTAACTAACTCACGACAGCGCGGATACATAAGGGCGAGAATGTCATTGCGAGAGATGTTTTTGCTCGCACCAGCCAGGTATATGAGAATTACCTGTCGGGCGCTTACCAGGCGCATAAAAAAGAAAAAGGCCTTGATGAGAACCAGGACCTTTTCTTTTATAC
>JAICXZ010000594.1 GCA_025934475.1 Mucilaginibacter sp.
CTGGCTATCAATCCAAAAACACTCGAGACCAGCGTTGTTGCGCAGGATACCTTTAAGGTTTCGACTTTAAACTGGCAAAAGGCGCAGAACGTATTTAAACATAGCGCTTACATGCACGCCATCGCCAGGGCAAAACAAGCAGCAAACAATTTGCAAAATGCCGGCATCGAGACCGGGATGCCCAAACAAACCGGCGTCAGTTTAACGGCGGATCTGTGCCCCTCTCATCATGTACTCGACAGGAGCCTATTTACGGAAATGATAACGGCTTTTCAAAACATTGAGCGACCGGTTCCTGTTGCCTTGTCCATAACAGGCATGTGGATGCGGCAGCACCCGGCCGACCTGGAATGGCTAAGGCAATTACAAGCCCAAAAGCAAGTGACAATCACCTGGATAAACCATTCCTACAATCACCGTGTAAGCCCCAAAGCACCTTTACGGCAAAATTTTCTGCTCGAGCCGGGTACGGATATTAATTATGAGGTATTAGAGACCGAGAAAGCTATGCTAAAAAACGGGTTATTGCCATCGGTGTTTTTCAGATTTCCGGGGCTGATCTCGGACCAGCGCCTGGTCGATGAAATAACTACCTTCGGCCTTGTTCCGGTTGGTTCGGATGCCTGGCTGGCAAAGGGTCAAAAAACGCACGCCGGCAGCATCGTACTTATTCATGCCAACGGCAACGAGCCGGTAGGGGTAAGGGATTTTATTAAACTGCTGCATCAGCAAGCCGGCGCTATTGCCAAAAAGGAATGGCTGTTGTATGATTTACGTGAAAGTGTAAGCGGTGAATTTGAAGATAAGCGTTGATATTTTGTGATTTTGAATAGCTAAGTATTGTGGGACATATTTACGCAGATATCGAATTAATAAACGGCGAGGACATGATACTTGCCCGCCATAATTATATTGGCGAAGAGGAGATAAAAAGGATGCCTGTAAATATGCTGTTGATACCGGCGGTATATACAAGTGTATAAACGAAAACATTCAGGAACAATTGCAATTGCCGGTAGTTGAAACCCGTTAGGGCCAATCGGCTAACGGACACATTGTTGAATATGAAGTGGTGGGCCCGGTGGAGGTACGATTTAAAAACCGGAGATGTTCAGTAAATGCAATGGTGCTGCCGGGCGATAATGAATGTTTACTTGGGGCCATTCCGTTGGAGGACATGGATGTCCTGGTTCATCCGCAACGCAGGAACTGATTGTTAATCCGGATCACCCGTATTTTGCGCAAATGAAATTGAAATAGCTGATCTACTCCGGAAAATGACTCATTTCCTTTTCGGCAAATGATTTTTCTAAAGCGGCTACAAGATCCTGTATCGCGATAGGTTTCGAAACAAAGCTGTTCATACCAACCTCTAAACATGCGGTACGGTCTTCCACCATCGCGCTGGCGGTCATAGCTATTATGTAGGGCTGTTTTTTCTCTGTTTTACGAATGATGCGGGTAGTTTCCAAACCATCAAGTTCCGGCATCTGTACGTCCATTAGTATAACGTCGTAAGTGTCTTTCTTCACAGCTTCCAGTACTTGTGCACCGTTGATCACCATCTTTGGGGTATAGCCCAGGCGGGTAATAATTTTGGTTATCAGTTTTTGGTTGATCAGGTTATCTTCAGCGATGAGGATGTTCATCGGGAAGTTGCTGGCGAAGTCATCTGAGAGCAGCGATACGGGTGCGCTTTCCACCTGTGCCAGCTTTTTATGCAGCAATTCAGATTGAATAATGCTTGCCAACTGCTGTTGTTTTACAGGCTTTAATAATATTTTGTCAAAACGTTCCTGGTTGCGACCTTTCTCCAGTACCGAGCAGGTTAGGATCACCGGTAATTTAGGGTCGATCTTTTTAATAGAATGACTTAATTCCAGGGTATCGGTACCAGGTATCTGCTTACCGGTGATCACCAGGCTGAAGTTCGTGTTTCCGGTAAGTAATCTTAGCGCTTCGTGTGCTGTGCCTGCACATACCGGGTTCAATCCCCATTGTTTAAGTTGTTCAGAAAGGATACCGGCGGCAGTTGCATTGCGGTCTATTATCAGCACTGCTTTGCCTTCAGCACCATCCAGCGCCAGGTTGTGGTCAGACGCGCCAGTCCGGCTCAGGCACTCGGTCACCAGGTTAAAGCTAACGGTAGTACCTTGCCCTTGTTCACTTTCTATACCAATAGCGCCGCCCATCAATTCAACCAATCGCTCACAAATAACCAGCCCCAGCCCTGTACCGCCGTGCTTGCGCGTGGTGGATGCATCGCCCTGTGAAAAGGCTTTGAACAGGCGCGACAGTTTATCCTCTGATATGCCGGCGCCGGTATCCTTAACCTTAAAGCAGACATTGACGTTTTTACCTTTTTTCTCGATAAGGTCTATTTCAATCATTACCTGCCCGCGGCTGGTAAATTTAATCGCATTGTTAACCAGGTTCAGCAGCACCTGCCGAACGCGCACCTGGTCGCCAATTAAATTGGCCGGAACGTTAGCAGATATGCTGTAAAGCAATTCCAGTTGCTTTTTAGCTGATACTTCCGAGAATACATCCAATACTTCTTCCACACAATTCCGCAGGTTAAACTCGTGCCTGTCCAGCTCCATGTTGCCCGACTCTATCTTCGAGAAGTCGAGAATGTCGTTAATAACATTCAGCAGGTTCTCACCACTTACACGGATAATATCGGCGTATTCACGTTGCTCCTGCGAAAGCGCGGTATCAAGCAGCAGAGTAGTCATCCCCAGCACGCCATTCATTGGTGTCCTGATCTCGTGGCTCATCGTTGCCAGAAAAACACTTTTAGCGCTATTCGCTCGCTCCGCCTCGGTACGCGCCCGCAATTCCTGCTCCTTTTGCTCGGTAAGCTCGTCATTCAGTTCCTGCAGATAATCCGATTGCGCTTGCAACTCTTCCGACTGCGATTGCAATTCCTCATTTAAAGCCTGTAGCTCTTCCGATTGATTTTGCAATTCCTCTGCCTGTTTTACAACGGCCGCAGTTTGCTCCTTAACCAGTTGTTTTAATACCTTTTGTTTTTCTTTTATTGAATATAGCCTGTAACGATAGTAGGTATAAATGGCGCCGCAGGCTGCCAAAATCATTAATGCCCTAAACCACCAGGTCATCCAGAACGGGGGGATAATGATGATCTTCAAGGTGGCAGGCGTATCGGTCCATAAGCCATCGTTATTAGCGGCTTTTACTTTAAAGGTATACTCGCCCGGGTTAAGGTTGGTATAGGTGGCCTTGCGCTGGCTACCTACATAATTCCAGTCTTTCTCAAAATTCTCCAGCTTATAAGC
>JAICXZ010000812.1 GCA_025934475.1 Mucilaginibacter sp.
AGAACATCGTAATTAGCTGTAAGATCAAGAACAGGTATTTTAGACGACGCTACTGCATCCATGCCTCTTGATACGGCAACATTTCGCAATTGCTCGTTAATGTCTTCTACATCGAAATCGGGATTGGTCGCCGAGATTTGTGTGAGAAAAGTTTGTGCATCCTTTACGGCAAAGTTGAATGAACCAAATGCCCTTAGCCTGACAGGTCCAAATTCGGAATCGCGGACCATAACCGGGTTTTGGGTGCCCCATTTTTGATTCACAAATTGGCGCATACTTACAAAATATACATCGGCTTTAAAAGGGCTGTTGAATCCGTATTTCCAGCCGCGCAGGGTTGAGAGGATTGGCATATTTTGAGTTGTAAGTTCGTACATGCCCGGAGAGAAAACATCGGCTATTTTGCCTTCGTTCATAAAAATGGCCACCTGCGATTCGCGTACCGTAAGTTTGGCGCCCATTTTTATTTCATTATCCTGCCGTGGAAATTTCCATACGAGCGTATTGTTGGTTTCATCAACCCATTCAATGATGTCGATAAATTGGTTTAGAATTTTACTAAAAAGTCCCATGTCGGTTTGTTTCAGAATTAGAGTTAAAAGTAAATATTATATGCTGTGTTAAAATAACTCACAGATCAAATTTTCATTATCGCCCAACAAAAAAGGGGCTGATGCCCCTTTAGATGTATGTTGGTCTTAAATTATTACAATTACTCGTAAGAAATAGTATTGCGCTTTCTGAATACCAACCAGGCCAGAACGAATACAGCAATTACTCCACCACCAATTTCCAATATCGACAATGTATTAACACTGGACGCAGTGCTATGAATATCGGTATACTGGTCGTTGCGCTGCAGTTCGGGTGAGAGCTTGATCGAACCGAAATAAGCTTTCGCTTCGCCCTTTATCATATCCTTGCGCATATCAGGGTAGTCATATTGGAAAGTGTAGGTGGCATCTTTAGTATAGATAAGAAGAAAATCACGATACTGTATATTGCCGCTGCCATCATCATTCATTAAGGTAAAGACTTTTGCTTTTAGTGTACCAACCGTAGTGTCACGGTCATTCATGATTTTTCCGTTGCCCGATTGCTTTTGGATGCCATTCATGTATTTTTTCAATACATCATTCAGGTCACCTGCTTTTTTTAGCGGCTGGTTGTTTTTAGCATTAGGTTCAACCATGGTTACAACGTAGCCAAAGTCGCTGCTGGCGGTATATATGTGTTGCCCTAGAGTGTCTTTTTGCGTGTAATTAGCAGGCATTGAGATCGTCAGCAGGCTATCTACTTTGACTGGTTTGTATCCCTGCGCGACTACCGCCTTCACCGAAAACAGCATCGCAAATAGAAATAGTAGCTTCTTCATGGGCATCAATAACAGCAAAATCATGCCAAAAATTCCCGGCTATTGCCAAAAATGTTACTTTTTTAACGTTAAGCGACTGTTATTTAACTAATTAGAAAGCATGCCCAAAGGGAGGCACAGAAGATGACAAAAGACAAAAAATGTGCTAAAATGTCACCAGTTAGTTTACTTAAGGTGAAATTTGTTTCGTAGAAGTTTGTGTTGGGTAGCTCAATGGAGCGAATGAATAACCCCTCCCAAAAATAAAAAGTCCCGGAGCTTCTGGCTGCCGGGGCTCTTTATTTTAAAGCTTGTCCATCTCGCTTTTGACAAACTCGGCCAGTTCCCTCACGTACGACGCGCTGAAATCAAATTTGATACCAGCCGTCTCGTAAATTTCTTTGATAGTTTTGGTGTAACCGAGCTTTAATGCATCAAGATATTGCTGCAAGCCTTTTTCGGGATTTTCTTTGTAGTTTTTCCATACCGCAATAGCGCCAAGCTGAGCCATGCCATATTCGATGTAGTAGAAAGGCACCTCAAATATATGCAGCTGTTTTTGCCACAGATTGGCCTCCGCTTCGTGATGGGTATCC
>JAICXZ010000092.1 GCA_025934475.1 Mucilaginibacter sp.
ATTTATCGGCAAGAACAATGGAAAATTTACGCATCCATACATTGCTAAATCTGCGCCGCCGTGTTTTCGATAACGTGATGGACCTGCACCTTGGCTATTTCAGTAATGAACGAAAAGGTGACATTATCTCTAAAATTGCATCTGATGTTCAGGTGGTGCAATTTTCGGTAACAGCTACTTTGCAGGTTATTTTTAAAGAACCTTTGCAGCTTATTGCTTTCCTGGTCATGCTTTTTATTTTCTCCTATAAGCTCACGCTGATGTCCTTGCTTGTCGTGCCTGTGTCAGCGTTTATCATTTCGAAAATAGTAAAACGACTCAGGTCCCAGGCCGCGGCGGCTCAGCAGAGTTATGGCAACATGATCAGTTATCTCGATGAAGCCCTGGCGGGTATCAAAATTGTAAAGGCATTTAATGCCACTGACTTTATAAAGAATCGCTTTAACGATGAAAACAAGCGATATTCCAAGATAATGCGGTCTATGGCTAAACGCCAGCAATCTGCATCGCCTGTTTCCGAAATATTGGCCATCACCATGATATCTTTGATCGTGTTATATGGTGGTTACTTGATATTGAATAACAAATCCGATCTGACTGGCGGACAGTTCATAGCATATATTGCTATCTTTTCGCAACTGATGCGCCCGGCAAAAGCCATATCCGATTCATTTAGCAATATTCACCAGGGATTGGCTGCGGGCGAACGGGTGCTGGCTCTTATAGATCAGAAACCGCAGATTGTTAATGCACCGGATGCAATTTCAATCACAGAATTCAAAGAGAGCGTACGATTTAATAATGTCTGTTTTGCTTACGAAGAAAAGCCCATCCTGTCCAATATTAACCTAACGGTTCCCAAGGGCAAAACTGTTGCACTGGTTGGCCCGTCCGGTGGGGGTAAATCTACCTTGATGGATCTTATACCGCGCTTCATCGAACCAAAATCTGGTGAGGTTTGCGTCGACGGAAAAGATATCCAGTCGATAACCATGGAATCGCTGCGCTCGTTGATGGGCATTGTGAATCAGGAGACCATCTTATTTAACGACTCTATTTTCAATAATATCGCCTTTGGCAAAACCGGCGTTACGCAGGAACAGGTCGAAGCTGCTGCTCGTATTGCTAATGCACATAACTTCATTCTTGAAACCGAGGAGGGTTATAACACCAATATCGGAGACCGCGGCACCAAACTCTCCGGCGGCCAGCGGCAGCGTATCTGTATTGCCCGTGCGGTCTTGAATAATCCCCCGATCATGCTTCTGGATGAAGCAACCTCCGCATTAGATACCGAATCGGAAAAACTGGTGCAGGAAGCTTTGAACAACCTGATGAAAAACCGCACGTCGCTCATCATCGCCCACCGGTTAAGCACTATCCAGAATGCCGATATAATCATCGTCCTCGAAAATGGAGAAATCGTTGAGCAGGGTCAGCATCTGGAGCTAATGAACCAAAACGGGCTTTACCGTCGCCTTATCGACATGCAAACTTTTCAATAATGAGTGCACCGCTGGTTTCTATTGCGCTTTGTACCTATAATGGTGCTAACTATCTTCGGCAGCAATTAGATTCGCTGGTTGCCCAAACCTATTCTAATCTGGAGATTGTTGTAGTTGATGATCGCAGCAGTGATAAAACAGTTGCACTCTTGCGGGAGTATACCGATAGGTATATAAATTTGACTATCAGTGTCCATGTTAACGAGATCAATCTCGGCTATATCCGGAACTTCGAAAAAGTTATTAGCCTTTGTAGTGGTGATTATATAGCGCTTTGTGACCAGGATGATATCTGGGATTCAGAAAAAGTAAGGATCATGATGGACAACATTGGCGACAACATGCTGATCTATCACGATTCTGAATTCATTGACGACGAAGGCATCTCACTAAATAAGCGAATTTCTGATATTCGGAACTGCTATTCGGGCGATGATCCGCGTGTCTTCCTGTTTGAGAATTGCGTATCGGGGCATGCAATGCTTTTCCGAAGGGAACTGATGAATTATGCCGATAGCTTTAAACCGGAGATCGTTCATGATTGGTGGCTCGCCTACGCCGCTACAAACATGGGGAGCGTCTTCTTCCTCGACCATGTGCTTGTGCAATATCGCCAGCATCGTTCAACCAGTACAGATATTTTGCGTCAGAAGAAACATCTCTTCAAAAAAGAAGGATCAATCGAAAAGCTTGAAAGGCAATTGGTCATTTTGCGTTTGTTCAGTAAATATCCCTTTAATAAATATCCCGCTTTTAATAATAAAATTCTTGGTTTAATGGAGCGGCGCATAAAATCCTGGTTCAGTTTTTCCCTATTCTGGCTCATGTTTAAAAATCGGAAGGTGCTGTTATACATTCAGCAGAAGTCTGCGCTGAGTAAGTTCAATTTTTTACTCAAGTTTATGTGGGGCTATAGGTTAAAACGTCTTTTCCAGTCGGTTTAAAAGCCAAACAAACAGGCTATCCTTTTAATTTTTAAATAAAAAGTTTGTTACATTAAACCAAATGCATGTTTCCGTAGTTTAACAAGCAACTACACTATGGAATTATGCGAAGAACTGGTACCCCTTTAGTTTCTGTTGCAATGTGCACCTACAATGGCCAGGAGTTTTTGTCAGCTCAGCTGGGCACAATTATCTCACAGGATTACGAAAATCTTGAGATTATAATTGTGGACGACTGCTCGGCAGATGTTACCTGGGATGTGCTGCAGCGATTTGCTGAAATGGACAGACGTGTAAAACTTTATCGCAACAAAAGAAACATCGGGTATATACGCAATTTTGAACGAGCTATAAAACTCTGCAAGGGCGAATTGATTGCGCTCGCCGATCAGGACGATATATGGGAACCAACAAAAATTTCCGAAATGGTTGAGGCCATCGGGGATAATATTATGGTTTACCACGATTCTGATTTTATTGATGAAAACAGTCAGCGCATTGGAGATGAAACTATGTCGTCAAAATTCAGGATGTATGAGGGGCAAAGCTGCATACCGTTCATTGTAGCTAACTGCATATCCGGCCATGCTACGCTGTTCAAAAGGAAGCTTGTAAAATACATTTTCCCTTTTGCCAGTGATAACTATCATGACTGGTGGATATCTTATGTTGCATTTAACGTTGGAACGGTAAAATACCTGAATAAGATATTGGTTCACTATCGCCAGCATAGAAACAGCGTTACCGACTCGCTCGAATTACGCCATACGGCACCTCCAAAAAAAACAAAGGCCGACAGGCTTGGAATAGATTTGACATGGCTCTCCAATTGCGCTAGATACCGGTATAACAAAGATTCGCACCTGATCTCAGCGGCTTGCGACGTACTGGTGAATCTGAAGGAGGGAAAGAATAAATTCAAGTCGCTCGTATTTTTAGTCAAATATTTCGATCTCGTATTTTATTTCAGCAAAAGGAAGCAAAGAAGTTTTCTGAGCAAGGTAAACTACATCAGAAAATTATGTTATAACTAAACTCGCTGATTCAGACGTGCTAATTAAAAATGGAAAAAGCTGCCCGGGGAAGGCAGCTTTTTTTATTGGACTAACTTTATTACTTATTGAAACCTTATACCAAGACCAAATTGCCAAACCTGGTTGCGGTAGTTAGGAATAGGCGAATTGGGGTCCTGCGTGTTCGAGCCTAAATCGATCAGGTACCGCGCCTGTATAAATACGTTGGGGTTAAGATCGATGCTTGCTCCAATCACGCCGGCAACATTGCTTTTATTGCCGCTATCTGTATAGTATGACTCCTGTGAAGTGACAAAACCATTGTCAAAAGTAGTGGTACTGGTAACAGGAATATTAATCTGCGGGCCGACAAGGAAATTAAAGCCACGTACCAGCGTAAACTTGGCAAGTAAAGGGATGGCAATGTAATTGTTGCGTTGGGTAAGCGTACCATCAGTAGTAGTGGCCTGGTAACCCTGCTGTGTAAACAGGACCTCAGGATCAAACGAGAAAGGGTAGGCAACCGGAATATTGGCTGTAATGCCTGCATGAAATCCTACAATAGAGCTGGTGCTATAGTCGGTGTTATAGGATGATACCGTATTGGCAATATTCACACCACCCTCAACGCCAACGGTCGGCCTGTAAAAATCATTCTGTTGCCGCGGCTGGCGACGGTGTACACGGCGCGGGCCGTAGTAGTAAGTTTGGGCGCAAACACTACCTGCCGTAAACAGGCAAATTGCTAAAAAGAGAAATTTTTTCATCACTGTTCGTTTTTTATAAGTTTTTGCATTCGTCTTTTTTAGAGTAAAACATCACGCGCAGGTTTAATGTTGAGTTGAAAATTTTTTGCCGGTGCTGTAGCAAAGGGCATTTGAAGGTCGTAGGAGCATATATGAACACTACCTTTGAAGAAAACTGGTTTAAAAAAACATGGTGGAAGTATACCAACAGAGAAAAGTACTTGTTATACAAGCACGAACTTCTGCAATACCGTCTTCACAAACCCATTATCGATTTTGTAATCCAGGATAAGGCGCTTACCATCAATGATATATTGAAAATTGTCAACGACGGGCGAGAAATAAATGTACTGCATAGCGGCAACGCTGGAGACATTATATACAGTTTGCCGGTAGTTAAAAAGCTTCATGAGCTTACCTCATCGCCGGTTAATTTTCTGATGAAATTGGATGAACCGCTCGAGCTGTCGCCAGGTATGACTCATCCGCTTAGCAATGTGATGCTCAATCGTACGATGGCTAATGGGTTGATCAATTTGCTTGACTCACAGTCATACATTAATCGAATAGGCATTTACAACGGACAGAAGATCCACCTTGATCTGTCAATGTTCAGGAAATCAGGACTTGACCTTAGCAGGGGCAATATAGCGCGATGGAATTTTTATACGACCGGCATCCACGCGGACCTGAGCGAACCCTGGCTTGAGGTTGAGGCGATGGACGGTTTTTCAGATGTTATTGTTTTGGCACGGAGTACCAGGTACAATAATCCTTTGATAGATTATTCATTTTTATCGGCCTATGAGAATGTCGTTTTTGTTGGTGTGAAATCAGAATATCAACGCATGAGAAAATTTATAAGCAGGTTAAACTGGCATCCGCTAAATGATTTCCTTGAGCTGGCCCAGGTTATCAAAGGCAGTAAGTTGTTTGTCGGTAATCAATCGTTCCCATTTTCTGTGGCCGAGGCGCTTAAGGCGGTGCGTATACTCGAAGTTTGTCCAATAACCCCTAATGTGATCCCCGAAGGGAGAAACGGCTATGATTTTTACTTCCAGAAACATTTTGAATACCTGGTGGATTCGCTGGTAACCGCACCTGCGGAATATTGCGATATAGCTTAGCAATATATGCCTGCTTTTTAAGTCGGGGATAGCAGCAAGATGTAAGTTTATTACATTTGGCGTTTATGAAGACATCACAAAGTAACCTGCCAAGGGTGTGCTTATCGCTCCTTTGTTTGGTTATTGCCGGGCAGGCTTTATCACAGCAAAAAATAAGCTATATCGCGTTACTAAACCGCCAAAACCATTGGGTGGATTCGGTTTATAAAAAACTGAGTCAGAAACAACGGATAGCACAGATGTTCTTTGTTCGCGCCCATACCGATCGGGGACAAGCGTACGAGGATTCGGTCGGCAATGTGATCAAAGATCAGCAAGTCGGCGGACTGGTGTTTTTCCAGGGTGGCCCGGTTAGACAGGCCGAGCTCATCAACAAATATCAAAAGCTTGCTAAGGTTCCGTTGATGATCACGCAGGATGGTGAGTGGGGCCTCGGTATGCGCCTGGACTCGACTATTTCATACCCCTATCAAATGACCTTGGGCGCCATCCAGGATAATACGCTTATTTACAAAATGGGGCAGTTTGTAGCTTACGATTTTAAGCGGATGGGCATGCAAATGAACCTTGCACCGGATATGGATGTGAATAATAATCCCGATAACCCGGTGATCAACTTTCGTTCTTTTGGCGACAATAAATACAATGTAGCTGCAAAGGGTATTGCTTATATGAAGGGCATGCAGGACGGCGGCATTCTTACCACAGCTAAACACTTTCCGGGTCATGGGGATACTAATGTAGACTCGCACCAGGAGCTTCCTTTATTACCATTTGACCGCAAGCGACTGGATACCCTTGAGGAATACCCTTTCAGGCAGGCAGTTAAGGCCGGTATCAGTGGTATTATGGTGGCGCATATGGATATTCCTGCATTAGATACGACAAAAAATCTGCCCTCTACTTTGTCAAGACCAATCATTACCGGCGATTTGAAAGACTCCCTGGGCTTCAAAGGATTGGTTGTTTCTGACGCGATGGAAATGAAAGCGGTAACCAAATATTTTCCTAATGGGGATGCCGATGTCAAAGCTTTTATTGCAGGCAATGATATTATTGAGCTTTCTGAGAATTCGGAGCTAGCGATCAAATTGATCAAAAAGGCAGTTCGCCAAAAAGACGTTCCCAAACAGGAATTCGAGGCTCGCGTAAAGAAAGTATTAGCCGCAAAATACTGGGCCGGATTAAATCATTATCACGAAACACCGACTGAACATTTGGTAGAGGATTTAAACCGTGAAAACGCGAAACAATTGGTGCAGAAACTTACCGATAACGCCGTGACGTTATTAAAAGGCGACTATACAACGATGATGTTGAACCCAATCCAGAAAACGGGTATCGTGAGCATTGGCGTCGATAGCCCCGGCGTTTTCCAGGACGAGTTGACCAAATGGTACATTAACAGCGATACGTTCCTTGTTGGTAAAGATACGCCGGCCGACCAGTTACTGGCGCTTCTGTCCAAATTGAGAAAATATGACCAGGTTTTTGTAAGCATAAATGATACCCGCCCGCGCCCGGCAAGCAAACTGGATTACAGCGACAATGTGAAAATCTTCATTTCCGAACTGGCCGCACTACCGCATTCTGTGATCTGCGTTTTTGCAAATCCATACACTATTGCCGGTTTGCCTGGTATTGAAAGGTCTGGAGCGCTAATAGCCGGTTATCAAATGA
This sequence comes from Mucilaginibacter sp., assembly GCA_025934475.1. GTDB lineage: Bacteria > Bacteroidota > Bacteroidia > Sphingobacteriales > Sphingobacteriaceae > Mucilaginibacter. Next base: position 7,016 of record JAICXZ010000092.1, read on the forward strand.
GCGACGAAATGCAGCGCTCGGCAGTGAAGGCTATTGCTGGATTGATCAAGCCAAAAGGGAAATTGCCCGTGCGGATTAATCAATTTTTTCCGTCGGGGAGTGGGGTGGTGCTCAGGTAGAGACGCAAAATTTTGCGTCTCTACGGATTACGTGCATTTAGTTTTTGGTCAATAAATGATACAGTTTCTTCCCATGTATAGGTCTTCGCAAAGCCACTTTCAAGCTCATTATAACGTCGGTCGAGTTCAGCCCTTTGTTCTTTTGTGAGGTATCCGTCATAATCAATTTCATCTTCCAAGAGAGTATATAAAGCATTTAGTTTTTTATCCTCTGCCATATCGATGTATCTATACAGATGTTCCTTGATCCTGGCGACGGTCATGGTATCTTTTTACACGAAATCACTGAATTAAAAGTCATTTCTTAAAGCCGGTTTTCTTAGGGCCGCCTTTTTCGTATCTTTACTGGTCTTATGCAATCCCCCCCCAACAAATACAACGAAAAATTTCTTGAAGCATTAGCCCGGCTCAACCCCGAACAGTTAGCTGCCGTGAACCAGATTGAAGGTCCGGTGCTGGTTGTGGCTGGTCCCGGCACTGGTAAAACGCAGATATTGGCTGCGCGTATTGGCAAAATTTTGCTTGAGACAGATGCAAATCCGCACGAGATATTGTGTCTTACCTATACCGATGCCGGAGCCGTAGCGATGCGCAAGCGCCTGTTTGATTTTATTGGCCCTGAAGCCTATCGCGTTAACATATACACTTTCCATGCCTTTTGTAACGAGATCATCCAGGAAAACCTGGAGTATTTCGGCAAACTGAATTTGGAGCCTTTGTCTGATCTTGATTCTGTAACATTGTTCCAGGAGCTGGTAGACGAGTTTCCGAACGATCATTTGCTGAAGCGCTTTACCGGCGACATTTATTACGATGTTCCGCGACTGAAAAACCTGTTCTCGGTGATGAAACGCGAGAACTGGAACGAGGAAATGATCAGTCGCGCTGTTTCCGAGTATCTGGAGGATCTGCCCAATCGCGAAGAATACATTTACAAACGAGCCAACGCGGTAAAAGGAATTAAAGTTGGTGACGTAAAGCAAAAAGAAATTGACGCCGCCCGTGATGTGATGACCAAGTTGTTGGCCGCAGTTGCTGAGTACCAGCGATACGATGCCAAGATGAAGGGCCGTGGGTATTATGATTACGATGATATGATCATCTGGGTACTGAAGACTTTTCGTGAGGATGAGGATATGCTGCGCAAATACCAGGAGCGCTACCAGTATATTTTGGTGGATGAGTTCCAGGATACCAGCGGCTCACAGAGCGAATTGCTTAAATACCTGCTTAATTATTGGGAGACGCCCAATGTGTTTGTGGTCGGAGACGATGACCAGTCGATCTTC
>JAICXZ010000321.1 GCA_025934475.1 Mucilaginibacter sp.
GGCTTTAAGCAAATTCACATGACCGTTATCGATATAAAATATCTGACCCGTAAAATTGATAAACCAGATGCGGCCATGATTATCTTCCAGGATATTGGTAGTGCCCAGCGACGACTGTTGCGGATTTGAGAAATTGGTAAAGCTTATGCCGTCGTATTTTGAGATGCCTGCGTTATGGGCAATCCATAAAAATCCTTTACTGTCTGTAAAAAGATCGTATATTTCTGTTGAAGGTAGCCCGTGCACTTGTTTCAGCACATGGGGTTGTGCAAGGCAAGAATAGCCAAAGGTTATTGAGAAAAAAAAACAGAGAATATACCTGATCAGATCAGACATTGATGCATTTGAAGCAGCAGAAGGATAATCCTGTATAAATCGGTTTTTCAAATTATTTCTAAAATACATTATTGCCCGGATTCGTTATGTATAAACTTTACACGTGAGTAAGCGAAACAACTCGTGAAAGCGATACAAAGTAACATTGATATTAACTTTACCCGTTGTTTATATTTGGCTATGATAAACTACAAGTTCAACTTTGGTACCCTCGCCAATCTCGCTTTCGATAGATAGCTGACCTTTGAGTAGTTCGGCTCTTTTATACATGCTGTCCAGTCCCAGGCCCTTATCATGGTTTTCGGCAGAAAATCCCTTTCCGTCATCACTTATAGATAATTTGAACTGCTTTTTACTATTCCTGATCTTTACCAGCACATTTTTTGCCCGGGCATGTTTGAGGACATTGTTGATGGACTCCTGGAATATCCGGTAGATCAGTAACTCAGTTTGCTCACCCATGGGCGTCTTGTCGACCTTAATGTCGAGTGAAGCAACCAACTGTCCGCTGTTATTTAATCTTTCTATATCTTTTTTAATCACTTCAAAAAGTTTGTCAGTCAATAGTTTGCCATAATACAGGCCATGTGTAAACTGACGCAGGTCCTGTATTACTTCCCCTATTAGTTCTTTTGTGTCATTCACTTCCGCCGGACTGCTCATATCGAGGTTAAGCTTGATAACCGAAAGCGCCTGACCAATATTATCATGTATTTCCCGACTTATATGTTGTCTTTCCCGCTCCACAATAAGCCTTTTCTCGTACTCACTTTGTTGCTTCCTAAGCTTATTTAAGAAATAAACCCGGATAGCCGCAACAATGACGATAAGGGAGGCAGCAATGATGGCAAGCTTGAACCACCACATTTGCCACCAGGGAGGGCGAATGGTGAAATTAATAATAAATGGATTGCTTAGAAGTCCGGTTTGACGTTTGATGGCCCGTGCCTCAAAACGGTACGAGCCTGGCGCCAATGAAGCAAAATGAAAGATACGCTCTCCGGGCCTGGTGTATATCCATCTTGCGGTGCTATCCGCTCCCAGGCGATATTTGATAACAATCTCTCTGGCATTAAAAAGATAAGGAGTTCCTAAAGCTATCTGGATATCATTTTCAGAATGCTTTAGCTCAAGGTCGTCTACTACATCAGTATCTTTCCTGTTTATGAAGAATGAATTGAGGTAAATGCGAACAGAGTCGGCCTCTTTTTGAACAGGCGTCAATTTGTACAGACCATTTAACGAGACAAAATAGCAGTTGCCGTTGATCTCTACTGCATCTGCCAGTGGTTCACTATTGCCGCCTGGGAACGGATATTTATATATCAGCCTCAATGAATCGAGATCAAATATTTGCACGGCGCCGCTGGTAAAAACCCACAAATTATGACCTAAGACTTTTAAATTGGCGATATTATTTGACAAGAGCCCGTCGTTCGCGTCAAGATGTCGTATGTGATCCCCATCTATTATTAATATGCCATTACTAAATGTACCGGCAATCACTTCGCTACCTTGAGCTGCAAGGCATGACGTGTAAACGGGGGATCTGTGATAGTAGAATGGTGTTATACCCGAATGATTTACTTTATAGAGCCCGTCTTTGAACGATACCCATATGGTTTGACTCGCCGGTGAATAACATATGGCCCTGCTTCGTTTTTCATAGTAGAGGATTCGGAACCTGGTCGTAAAATTATCGTACGACCTGTCTACCAGACCGGAGAATTTGGCTCTGAACCGCTCCATTGTGACAGCATCATCTCCGTCGGGCAGGATAACCATACTGTTAGAAGAAGCTAATAATAACGCTCCCTTTATTTGGTCAGCCTGTTTAAGTGCTCTTATAGGACCGACAGGTTGAAGTGTGTGCGTTTTCACATTCAGAATATAGGTATACACAGACGACCCTATTAAAATACTGCCGTCTTTTAGCAGTTTGAGATAGTTTATACCATTATCGTTTGCCGGTAGGGCAGTAAGCACACTTGATTGACCGGTGATGGTGTTATAGGATATCAGCAGCCCGTTTTGTGTACCAAGTAGCAGACATTGTCCATCTGATTCCAAACATTTTATCAGGTCGCCATTATTAGCGGAAAATATGCGCCCCTTTTCGCGTGAACCAGAGATAGCTGAATCGGTTAGCAAACCGTGTTGTAAGCTTCCATACCAGTAATGCCCTTCGCGATCTACCGCCATACAGCTTATATTATAGCCGTTTAGCGATTCATTTTTGGACTGTGCATTAATGCTTGCGCGAGCAGTATTTATCCAGTACTTGTTGTTGATGACGGAAATAGTATTGATAAAGGCATCCAATTGCATTTGCGCACAAACCTTCACTGTATCATTTTTGACCAAGAGCTTGTAAAAAATATTTGTTGGATTACTGAATATAAAGGCAGTATCGTGGTACGATACGCCACAAAGTGTTGAGCTATTAGCTGCAATTGGCCTGTTGGAACTGCTATTGATGATGGCCGGTCTTAACGGTTTGCCGGGCTGAAAGATGTGCCAATAGCCGTTGCCATATATCAGCGCTTTGTTTTTCAGTAGGGTTAGCGATGTAGTGCCCTTGCCTACCTGACCGGTGTAGTGTTCGTAATGACATTTTAATGTGTTAACATCGCACACAAACAGCCCCAATTTTGTTGTTGCCAAAAGCTGATCGTTTAACAGCCCAATACTCGGGAAAAACCTTTCGGCCTCACTTTTATAGGCGCTAAGCAGATTCATGTGGCCGTTTTCGATATAAAATATCTGACCGGTAAAATTGATGAACCATATACGCCCAAGTTTATCTTCCAGGATATTAGTGGTGCCTAATGATGACTGTTGCGGATTCGAGAAATTGGTAAAACTTATACCATCGTATTTTGAAATGCCCGCATTATGCGCTATCCACAGAAAGCCTTTGCTATCGGTGAAAATGTCATATATCTCGTTTGATGGAGGTCCGGGTACTTGCTTGAGTGTATGCGTTTGAGCAAGGCACAAACGCATACAAAACAACAGGAACAAGCAGACAAATATGTACCGGAGATAATTGGGCATAGATGATTCAAACTAAACGCAAGGTTTGTGGTGTTTGCGTAAGTCGGTTTTCAAACAGCCTCTAAAATACGTTATTGCATGGAATCATCGCTTATAAACCGATCTTTTTGTTGCACAAAACAGGATGGCGCATGCCACTAAAACCGACAAACCCTGAAGATTATCAGTTTTAATTAAATATATTTGTAAAGCCTTCTATGAAGATAGAAGGCTTTACTATTTTCGCACAATGGAAGAGCAAAATGAAAATCAGCTGAATATCGAGCTTTCTGAAGAAGTTGCTGAGGGCGTATATTCAAATCTGGCCATTATCACACATTCCAACACAGAGTTTGTACTGGATTTTATTCGTGTAATGCCGGGTGTGCCAAAAGCTAAAGTGAAATCGAGGATTGTTTTGACTCCTGAACATGCAAAGCGGCTATTAACTGCTATACAGGATAACATAGAAAAGTTCGAAGCCGTAAACGGCCGCATTCGAACACAAGCCGAACCAACCGGGTTCCCGATGAATTTTGGCGGAACAATGGGGCAGGCGTAGTTTAGTGATTAGAGATTAGTTGGTTTATCGGAAAACAAAACATAAAAATTTGACCTTTGAAAGCTAGTTCTTAGAATTTAGGACTTAGAGTTTAGAATTTAGAGTTTCACACAATACATCTATGGAAAAAAACGCGAAAATATATATCGCAGGTCACCGGGGAATGGTGGGTTCGGCTATATTCAGAAAGCTGCAAAAAGAAGGATTCACTAACATTGTTACCCGTAATTCGTCACAACTCGATCTGCGGATACAGCAGGATGTTGCTGGCTTTTTTGAGCAGGAGAAACCCGACTATGTTTTCCTCGCTGCGGCAAAAGTTGGGGGCATTGTGGCCAACAATACTTATCGCGCACAGTTTTTATATGAGAATCTGCAGATTCAGAATAATATCATCCATTCTTCTTACCTGAATGGTGTTAAAAAACTGATGTTCCTCGGCTCAAGCTGTATTTATCCAAAGATGGCGCCTCAACCACTGAAGGAGGAGTATCTGCTCACCGGTCCGCTGGAACCTACCAACGAGCCTTATGCCATAGCCAAGATTGCGGGTATCAAGATGTGCGATGCCTATCGTGCACAATATGGCTGCAACTACATTTCGGTGATGCCTACCAACCTGTACGGGTATAACGATAATTATCACCCCGAAAATTCGCACGTACTGCCGGCGTTGATCCGTCGTTTTCATGAGGCAAAGGTTCAGGGTTTGGCCGACGTTACTATTTGGGGAACCGGGTCGCCTAAACGTGAATTCCTGTTTGCCGATGACCTTGCCGAGGCTTGCTACTATTTGATGCAGAATTATGATGAAGAGGGGTTAGTGAATATCGGTACGGGTGAGGATATTTCGATTAAAGACCTGGCCATGCTGATTAAGGATATTATCGGGTATGAAGGCGAAATTAAATTTGATACTTCGAGACCTGACGGTACCCCTCGTAAACTGATGGACGTGACTAAATTGCACAGCAAAGGCTGGAAACACACGGTCGAACTTCCGGAGGGTATCAAACTAGCCTATGAGGAC